>JALJPA010000051.1 GCA_022969215.1 Colwellia sp.
GCAGGGAAGGCGGCATTGGGAGCGGCTATAGCTTCTTCAACAGTCGCTTTACCAGCTATTGCCAGTTGCTTGCTCACTTGGCCCGTTGATGGATTAAAAATATCCTGTTGGCGAGTAGCGTCGGTACGAATTTCGCCGTTGATAAGATGTCCTACTAAAGTCATTATTTTCTCCTTTGACAGGCACTGCTGCCTAGCCATGGCTAATAATTGATAATCTCTAATGTGAGATTTGTAATATGTTTATTTTATTTTGTGCTTATATACTTGTGCTTGATTTACTTATATAGCTGTACTTATATCGGCAAATTTATATCGTTAACTCAATTCGATAATTGATTCCCCCACGGCGTTGATCACATCATCTATTTCTTGGTGGTTAACAATAAAAGGCAAACCAAGTTGTATGGTGTCGCCACCATAGCGGACATAAAATCCTTTTTCCCAACACTTCTGGGCTATTTGATAAGGACGTAATGCCGGCTCTCCAGGTGCAGACTCGATTGTCAGTGCACCCGCCAGACCATAGTTGCGAATATCGTTAATGTATTGAGTACCCTTAAGTGAATGCAGGGCGTCTTCAAATATTGGGCTCATTTCCCTGACTTGGGTAACCAACTGATCGTTTTTCAATATGTCCAGTGATGCTAGTGCGGCGGCACAAGCGACCGGATGCCCTGAATAGGTGTAACCGTGTGGTAATTCAAGCATGTAGTCAGCACCGCCGTTGTCCATAAAGGTCTGGTAAATGTCATCGTTGACAATAACCGCTCCCATAGGCACAGCACCGTTGGTTAGTTGTTTAGCAACATTGAGAATATCGGGTACCACACCGAATTCTTCAGCGCCTGTGTTAGCGCCCATGCGGCCAAAACCGGTTATAACTTCATCAAAAATTAACAGGATTTCATTTTGATCACATATTTCACGTAAACGTTTGAGATAACCTACAGGTGGCGGTAATACACCGGCAGAGCCTGCCATTGGTTCAACTATCACGGCGGCAATATTTGACGCATCGTGCAGTGCAATAAGCTCAAGCAGATCATCAGCTCTTTCTGTGCCTTTTTCGGGCATGCCACGGATAAACTTATTTTCGGGTAACATAGTGTGTGGCAAATGATCGCAATCAACACCCTGACCATAAAGAGTACGGTTGGCACCGATACCGCCGAGACTGAAACCACCGAAATTAACCCCGTGGTAACCTTTACTGCGACCGATAAGTTTGGTTTTGGTGCCTTTGCCTTTTTTACGCCAGTAAGCGCGGGCCATTTTTAATGACGTGTCGGCGCTTTCTGAGCCAGAGCCAGTGAAAAAAACATGATCTAAACCATCAGGCATTAGCTGCTTGATTCTGTTTGCCAATTCAAAAGCGCCTTTGTGACCGTATTGGAATGCTGGCGCATAATCGAGTTGGCCAAGTTGTTTGTAAACAGCTTCGGCAATTTCGGGACGGTTGTGGCCTGCGCCACATGTCCAAAGTCCAGATAAACCATCAAATATTTGTCGGCCATCAGCGGCGGTATAATAAGCCCCTTTAGCGCCAACAATCATTCTAGGTTTTTCCTTAAATTGACGATTGGCAGTATATGGCATCCAGTAAGCTTCTAGTTCTTCTCGGCTTAGGCCGGCAGATTGTTGCATATCAAAAGCTGACATAATTATTCCCTTAGCTAGATTATTGATTGAGTTAGGCAAAAGTGGGGCAAACAGCCGCTAGCCTGATCGATTGAAATTCAGTGTGCTAGCATGTCAACAAGTGATAAATACCTTTGTACTAACTCTTAGGTTAACCTTTACTTACCTAAAGCTATTTGTTATTTATAATCAGGTTGTTATAACTATATTAATAATGAATTACTTATCAAATAGACAGTTTACAGGGTGTATTTATGAAAACTAAATCGCCGGCCTTAGCCGGAAAACTCGCTGATGCAGAGCTGCGCACGTTACGGGTATTCATGGCGGTAGTTCAGCACAGTGGTTTTACTTCGGCAGCATTGGAGCTCAATATTAGCCGCTCGGCAGTGAGTATTGCGATGGCTGATTTGGAACAACGCTTGTCATTGCGCTTGTGTGAGCGAGGTCGTGCTGGGTTTTCACTGACCACTGAAGGACGGGAAGTCTATCGTTCAACTCAACAATTATTATCAGCAATGGATGAGTTCCGTACACAGATAAATGCGATTCACTTTAACCTCAAGGGTGAACTCAATATCGGCATTACCGATAACTTGGTGACTATGCCGCAAATGCGAATTACCTCTGCGCTTAGGGAACTTAACAGGCTAGGACCTGATGTGCAGATCAATATTCAGATGATTCCGCCTAACGAAATTGTCAGCGGAGTACTCGATGGTCAATTGCATACTGGGGTGATACCCATACTGAAAAATTATGATGGCCTTGAATATTTACCCTTGTATGAGGAGCGTTCATCACTGTATTGCGGCCAGGAACACGAACTGTTTGCTCGCCATGACAGGGAATTGTCGCCATCGATGTTGAAGCAATTTAACGGGGTGTTGCCAGCTTATGAGCAAACAGTGGAGATCAAGGCGTTGTATCATGATCTGCAACCGTCTGCATCAGCAACCGACAGGGAAGGGGTAGCGTTTTTGATTCTGACCGGGCGTTATATCGGCTATTTACCCGATCATTATGCTCATCGCTGGGTTAAAGAAGGTGCGATGCGGGCAATCATGCCTGCACATATGAGTTACCTGACACCTTTTGCCACGATCACCAAAAAAGGCGCAGCCAGTAATTTGGTCTTGGATAATTTCCTTGAACAATTACAACAAGCGGGCACAACTGCTGGAGACGAGTTCAGCCGGTCATAACTGAGTTTATACTCGTCAATACTGCCAAAGGGAAAGGCAAAGATCACTAGTAAGCAGCACTAAAATAACTTTTATGCTGTTTTCCTGCCAGTAATCAAGGGTGTAAACTTGCTCTGAAAGTCCCTTTCCCGCTAAAAAATACTGATTATTATTGCCTGCTATTTAGTCAGAATCTGCCTAGTTATTCCCTCCTTATTCGATAGTTAACTGAATCTAAAATTATACCAATTGGAAAAATAATGCTTGCCAACCGTAATTTACAAAGCTAATGTTTAACGGTAAATTAACATTAGTAATTTCTAGCGTATAAGTAAAAGGCTATAAATAACAAGTTGTTGCGCTATGTGTTACTTGGTTTTAATACCAGGTGTTTCACAAGGGATTGCGAGTTCTCAATATAATAATAATACCGTAAATAACTAAGATAATAGTTTTAGTTGCTCGGTAACAATGAGGAATGAAGATGGACAACAGTAATGTAAATACTTCGTCAGTCGTTCAGGTTGGCGAATTTTATGAGCTAGAAGTGGGCAAAGATGTCCGAGACAGTAAAGGCTACAATGAGGATATAGCCCCAACGACTGTTAAAGCCAGAACTTGGAATACTTGGAACGTTGCTGCGCTGTGGGTTGGCATGGCCATTTGTGTACCAACTTATACCCTAGGTGGTGTATTAACCGCCTATTTCGGTTTGAGTGTAACCGAAGCACTGATCACTATCTTAATCGCCAATATCATTGTATTAATCCCGCTGACCCTTAATGCGTTTCCGGGAACCAAATACGGCATTCCTTTCCCGGTATTATTACGTTCTTCCTTTGGCATCAAAGGCTCCAATATCCCTTGTATGATAAGAGCACTAGTCGCTTGTGGTTGGTTCGGTATTCAAACTCTGTTTGGCGGCATCGCCATTCATATCTTGATGTCTAATCTGTTTGAACCCTGGGCTACACTCGGCGGAACGGGCGAGGTTATTGGATTTTTTGTTTTCCTAGTGATTAACTTATTTATTGTTATTAAGGGCTCAGAATCAATTAAGATCCTTGAAACGATAGCCGCGCCGCTACTACTTACCGTGGGTATTGGTTTGATGATGTGGGCTTATCCGCAGATTTCGGTGACTGAATTACTAGCAACACCCGCTAACCGTCCTGAAGGTGCGTCATTTTGGGGTTACTTTTTTGGTGGCTTAACGGCTATGGTGGGTTTTTGGGCTACTTTATCGCTTAATATTCCGGACTTTAGTCGTTATGTTAAATCACAGAAATCACAAATAGTTGGCCAAATCATTGGTTTACCAGCGACCATGTTCTTTTTTGCCTCGTTAGGTGTTGTTTTAACTGCCGCGTCTATGAGTCTAGTTGGCGAAACTATCTCTGATCCAATTAACCTTATTGGCAAGATCGACAGCCCAGTATGGGTTGGCATTGCCATGGTGATGATTATCATCGCGACTTTATCGACAAATACTGCAGCCAATATAGTTTCACCGACCAACGATTTTCAAAATATAGCGCCTAAGAAAATTAACCAAACACGTGGTGTATTGCTAACGGGTCTGTTTGGTGTATTACTGATGAGCTGGGAGCTACTTAAAAAACTCGGTTGGATTGATTCTGATGTCAGTGTTGAAGCTATGTACACCGGCTGGTTATTGGGTTACTCCAGTTTGTTGGGCCCGATAGCAGGCATCATGATAGTTGATTACTTTATTATCAAAAAACAACGTCTGGAATTAGCCGAGCTCTATTTGACAGACGGTATCTACAGTGGTTTTAACAAAGCTGGGCTGATAGCTTTTGCCATTCCAGTGGCATTAACACTTACTGCGATTACGACGGACGTGTTCTCTTGGTTCTACCAATTTGGTTGGTTCACCGGCTCTATTATGGGTGGTTTAGTGTATTTTGTTGTGAGTAAACTACAAGCTGCAAGAAATGTTGATGTAGAGCAAACATCAGCAGATACCAGTGAATTAGAAAGCCTGCGAGACAATTCATAACTACCTACATTTACATTCAATAGTAAGGTGGTGACAGTCGTTAATGACTGTTCGCCACTGCACTGATTGAGCAAAGTTTCACTACAGTGCTAGTAAAGTTCTAGTACAGTTCTAGTACCATTTTATTTAGGAGATAACGATGTCGATAATTATTCGTGGCGGGACAGTTGTGACTGCTGATATGACTTTTGCCGCAGATGTATATTGTGATGAAGGTAAAATTGTAGCCATAGGTGAAGATTTAGATGTGCCAGAGCATGCCGAGAGTATCGATGCGACTGGTCAGTATATTATGCCTGGGGGCATAGACCCTCATACACATATGCAGTTACCGTTTATGGGCACGGTCGCCAGTGAAGATTTTTACACGGGCACGGCTGCAGGCCTAGCTGGTGGTACTACAACCATCATCGATTTTGTTATTCCCTCACCAGGGCAGCCTTTGCTGGAAGCTTTTCATCAATGGCAGGATTGGGCCAGTTAATCTGCGGCGGATTATTCATTTCATGTCGCAATTACTTGGTGGGACGAGTCGGTTTATCAAGATATGGGCACCTTGGTCAGCGATTATGGGGTTAATAGCTTCAAACATTTTATGGCTTACAAAAACGCTATCATGGCCGATGATGAAACATTGATTAAAAGTTTCCGACGCTCAATGGACCTTGGTGCTATTCCAACAGTGCATGCGGAAAACGGCGAGTTAGTATTTCAATTACAACAAGAAATGTTAAGTAAAGGCATCACTGGCCCTGAAGGGCATCCGATGTCGCGACCACCAGCGGTGGAAGGGGAGGCAGCTAATAGAGCAATTCGTATTGCTGAGGTAATGAATGTGCCCATTTATGTGGTGCATGTTTCCTGTAAAGAGTCGTTAGAGGCAATTACCCGTGCGCGTAATGAAGGTCAGTTAGTTTATGGCGAAGTACTCGCGGGGCACTTGATAGTTGATGACAGTGTTTATCGTCACCCCGATGCTGAATTTTCTGCTGCACATGTGATGAGTCCGCCGTTCCGTTCAAAAGAGCATCAAGCGGCTTTATGGCAGGGACTACAAAGCGGTAACTTACAAACCACAGCGACGGATCATTGCTGTTTCTGCTCTGATCAAAAGGCCGCAGGAAAAGATGATTTCACCAAGATCCCTAATGGCACGGCAGGCGTTGAGGACCGTCTTGCGGTGATTTGGGATGAAGGTGTCAATACCGGCCGACTGACCATGAATGAGTTTGTCGCGGCGACGTCAACCAATGCCGCTAAGATATTTAATATCTATCCACGTAAAGGCTCAGTTAGTGTTGGCGCCGACGCAGATTTGGTGGTTTGGGATCCTAAGGGAACTCGAACGATATCAGCGAAAACCCACCACCAGAATATCGATTTCAATATTTTCGAGGGACGAACGGTGACCGGCATCCCTTCTCATACCATTAGTCGCGGTAAGCTAGTTTGGGCAAATGGTGTACTGGATGCAGTCAGAGGTGCTGGTAAATATGTTGACCGCCCACCGTTTAATCCTATGTTTGACGGGCTAAAAAAATACGCTGAGGTGAATACACCGACGGCGGTCAATAGCGATTAATCTATTTCCCTGCCATGGGTCTCACTATTTTTATCGGTGAGATCTATGGAGTGGGATCATAGTCTAGTCTAACGAGAGTCTCAGCGTCTTGTCTGTGTTGTATTTTGCCAAGTAAAATATAGCCACAAAACCTTATTAAACCGTATCTTACTTCACTCCCTGTGATAGCTAGCCTCGCTGGTGCCTACCTCCTTACAACTCACCACCTGGCACCTAATATCTGTCTCCATCACTTAACAGAAATTAACAATTTATTAACCCTTATTGTAAAAAAATGCTTGACCACTTGGTAAAAACAACACTATATTAATTTACCAAAGGGTAAAACTACGGTCATTAAATGACAATAAACGATGTTTTTATAAGCCCTTAATTAAAACTAAAAATAATAATAATTAATCTGGGAGCCGACATGGATAAGTTAACAGCAGCACAGGCAAGTCAACTGGGCGATGTTTGCGGCGAAGAATTGAATGAGCTAAGAAAGGCCGCTTGTGTTGTGCGTGATGAGCATTGGGGCAAAACCATGACCTATTCGAGAAAGGTTTTTATTCCTTTGACCAATATGTGCCGTGATGAGTGCCAATACTGCACTTTTGTTCAGCGACCTGGATCGGGTAATGCCACACTGATGACACCAGAGCAAGTACTAACCGTTATTCGTCAAGGGCAAGCAATGGGCTGTAAAGAAGTCTTGTTAAGCCTAGGTGAAAAACCGGAACTGCGTTATCGCGAAGCACGAGCAGCACTGGCTGAGCAGGGATTTTCAACTATGATGGAATATGTCGCTGAAATCAGTGCGCTGATATTGCGTGAAACCACATTGTTACCACACGTTAATGCCGGAACTATGACCGCTGACGAGTTGGCAAAGATTAAAAATGTCAGTGCCAGTATGGGCATGATGCTGGAAACAGTCAGTGAACGATTATTACAAAAAGGTCAGGCCCATTATGCCTGTCCAGACAAAGTCCCCGCTATACGTCTAGCAACTATCAAAAGCGCTGGTGAACAGAATATTCCCTACACCACAGGTATTTTAATCGGGATTGGTGAAACCTGGCTCGAGCGTGTGCAAAGTCTTGAGGCGATAAATAATCTTCACCTCAAATATGGCCACATTCAGGAAGTTATTGTACAGAACTTTTGTGCTAAGTCGGGCACGGCCATGGCCGACCATCCAGAGCCAAATCTTGAGGACATGTTACGCACACTAGCTGTCGCACGTTTGATGCTCGACCCGAGCATCAGTATTCAAGCGCCACCTAATCTACAGCAACGTTATAAAGATTATATCGGCAGCGGTATTAACGATTGGGGCGGTATTTCGCCGTTAACTAAAGACTTTATCAATCCAGAGCGCGCTTGGCCGCAAATTGAGCAACTGGCCAAGGCTACTCAGGACTGTGGTTATCAGTTACAAGAGCGTCTTGCGGTTTACCCTGATTATCTCAAACAACAATATCTTAGTCCGCAAATATCCCAGCGACTGCAAGGTATGGCTCGCGCTGACGGTTTAGCCGCTCAACAATGTGTGGTGGCAGAATCAGCAACCCAAGCCGCTGATACCATTTACCACGTGGCGCTTTAAGGAGAATAATGATGAATGATTATATTTCAATGCTTGCCACAACTGATACTACAGCGGGTACTTCACCTGGTAATGGTTCGTTAACCGCGTTGTTAAGGTCTACTTCTGCAACAGTCAGCGATATCCTCAATAAGTCACTCAGTGGTAAAGACATCAGTGAGCAAGAAGGCTTGATATTATTTGGGACTCAAGGACGTGATCTCGATGCCTTGATTGCCACTGCTGATAAGTTGCGAGAAAAGGCCGTTGGTAATTGCGGCAGCTTTGTTATTACCCGAAATATCAATTTCACCAATGTTTGTAATATGGGCTGTAAGTTTTGTGGCTTTGCTAAGCGTAAAACCGAAGCGGGTGCGGAACTGTTGTCGATGGATGAAATAGCCAATCGCGCTCAAGAAGCTTGGGACCGTGGTGCTACCGAAGTCTGTATCCAAGGTGGTTTACACCCAGATTTGAAAGGTGACCACTACCGAAATATTCTTAAAGCAATTAAGGCACAAGTGCCTGATATGCATATCCATGCTTTTTCACCGTTTGAAATCTGGTATGGCGCGCGCAAGAGCCGTATATCTACTGCAGATTTTATCCAAGATTTAATCGATCATGGTCTCGGCTCAATGCCTGGCACGGCAGCAGAAATTCTCGATGTGGAGATACGTAAAAAGCTGACCAAAGATAAACTCAGTACTGAGCAGTGGATAGATATAATCACTACAGCCCACAAACTGGGTTTACCAACCACGGCGACCATAATGTATGGCCATGTTGATAGCCCAAAACACTGGGTAGAGCATATTGGTAAAATTCGCACTATTCAGCAACAAACTGGTGGTTTTACTGAGTTTGTACCACTGGGATTTGTTCATTATGAATCGCCGTTATATTTAAGCGAACCTAATGTTCGTCCCGGTCCGACGGCAGATGAAAATATCAAGATGCATGCTATTTCACGGATAATGCTCAATGGTTGGATTGATAACATCCAAGCATCTTGGGTCAAATTGGGACCCGATTACGCCAGTGCAATGTTACGAGCAGGTGCCAACGATATTGGTGGTACGTTAATGAATGAAAGTATCACCCGGGCATCTGGCGGAAAAAATGGTCAAGAAATTCTGCCGACCGACATGGTTAAGATGATTGAAAAAGCAGGTTTACACGCGGCTCGTCGTAATACATTGTATCAAACCATTGAAAATTTTGAACGCTCTGCAACCCTTGAACTGGTAGACACAGTTTGTAGCCAAACTATCCCTGTGATGGAAATAGCCTCCAGTAATAATGCTTTAATGCCAATAGTTTCTGGAGCTTTATCATGAGCGCTTCAGCGATGAAGATAGTGCTGTTATCCGGCGGTGTTGGTGGTGCAAAAATGGCGGAAGGGCTCTACCTCAGTAAAGGTCACAGTAGTTATCAAAGTAAAAACCGCAGTGAAAATAGCTTTGAGCTGTCAGTGAT
Organism: Colwellia sp.; assembly: GCA_022969215.1. Taxonomy (GTDB): domain Bacteria; phylum Pseudomonadota; class Gammaproteobacteria; order Enterobacterales; family Alteromonadaceae; genus Colwellia. The sequence continues at coordinate 9,479 of JALJPA010000051.1, forward strand.
AGGTAATGTTGCCGATGATATGTCATTTCACGGTCTGTGGGTTTCACCTGATATTGATACGCTAACTTATACGTTAGCGGAATTGATTGATACGAAGCAAGGCTGGGGTCTAAAAGACGAAACACATAATACCCTGGCAGCCCTAGAACGTTTGGGTTGTGATACTTGGATGTCTCTGGGTGATAAAGATTTTGCTACCCATATATACCGCACTCAACAGAAACAATCTGGAGTTCGAGCATCAGTAATAGCCCAGCATATCGCCACTCAGCTCGGGGTGACTGCGAATATCTTGTTACCCACCGATGACGTTATCCAAAACCGTATCCGTACTGAGCAGGGTTGGCTTGATTTTCAGAGCTATTTTGTTCAGCAGGGTTGTCAGCCAGAAATCCTTGATATTTCACTATCGGGTATTGAAGAGGCACGGCCAACACCAGAGTCTCTGAAAGCAATTAGCGAGGCCGATTTGATCATCATAGCGCCGAGTAACCCCATTGTTAGTATCAATCCCATCGTTAATGTACCGGGAATGCGAGCGGCTTTAAAAGCTGCGCAAGCGCCAGTAATAGCAGTGTCACCAATTATTAATGGCCAGACTATTAAGGGCCCTGCTGACAAGATGATGGCAGCGATGAACTTTAGCAGTGATGTACTGGGAGTGGCGGACTGTTATCAGGGGTTGATCGACGGCTTGGTTATTGATGTCGCAGACCAACATTTTTCATCACAGCTTGAAGGGCGCGGTCTTAAAGTGATGGTGGCGCAGACACTGATGAATAACCGTATTGATAAAGTTGCACTGGCCGAGAATGTAGTTGCTGAGATGAGCACACAATTTTGCCTTAAACATGAGGTTAAACAAAACCTTAAACCAGGCCCTAAACATGGAAATCAACTGGTACAGGAGGTCTAGATGAGAACCAATATTGTTATTCCCATGAAAGACCCACTGTTGTCTAAAACACGCTTGCATCCACATTTGAGCAGCGGGCAGCGACAGGCATTGGCGCTATCAATGTTTAAAACCACATTAGCATTTTTTAAACAGCACTTTTCTCAGCACCATTTATTGGTCGTGACTGGCTCTGACTTTATTGCCGATATTGCGCGTAACTATGGTGCTTCGGTATTGATAGAAAGCAAGTTGGGTTTACGACAGGCGGTTGAAAGTGCCGCGCGCTGGAGTCTGAATAATGACTTTCAGTCGCAGCTGTTAATTCCGGCTGATATTGCTGAACTCGACCACAGAGAGTTTGAGCGGCTTTTGATGACTCATCGTCCAGTGCCGTCCGTTGTATTGTGTCCCGCATATGATCTTGGCACCAATGCCTTACTGACCACGCCGCCCAATGTAATTCCGTTTTTATACGGCATTGACTCCAGTCAGGCCCATCAAAGTGCGGCACATGAGCGGGGCATAGCTTGTCAGGTGATGAACTTACCGGCATTAGCGTTAGATATTGATACCCCCGACGATTTAGAACTGTTAGCACTTTTATCAAGTCCGATTACCCAGGAGTTAAACAAACTATGCAAAATAGCGTAAGCATTCAAACTGTCGACGGGATTGGCGATATTCAGCCGGGTGACGATTTAGCGCAGATTTTGATTAGCGCTATGGATAAAAGCGAACTAGGTCTTGAAGACGGCGACATTCTGGTCATTGCTCAGAAAGTAGTATCTAAAGCGGAAGACCGTTTTGTCGCCCTTAAAGATGTTGTGCCATCAGCTGAGGCTGTGGCGCTAGCTACTAAGGTCAATAAAGACCCACGTAAAATCGAAGTCATTCTTGCTGAATCAAAAAGTGTTCTGCGGGCGGTTATACATGCAGGGCAATCAGAAGGCATAGTTATCACTGAGCATAATTTAGGTTTTGTCTGCGCCAATGCGGCGGTAGATGAATCTAACATTGACCAGAAAGATACTTTGTTACTGTTGCCAATTGATCCCGATGCCAGTGCTCGCGCTTTACGTGACCGTCTAGAAACCGCCTATGGTGTCAGGGTTGGTGTGGTGATCACCGATACTTTTGGACGCCCTTGGCGCATGGGACTGGTAAATGTCGCCATTGGCTTAGCAGGAGTGCCTGCCAAGGTAGATCTGGCCGGGGAAAAAGATGCTTTTGGCCGACCCTTGGCAGTCACCGCGCCAGCACTCGCCGATGAGCTAGCCGCTGCGTCTGGTTTGTTGATGGCAAAAGACGCTAAAAAACCAGCAATTATTTTTAAGGGGGTTAACTGGCAAGCAGAAGTGAGTTCTGCCCTCGATTTAGTAAGACCATTAACAGAGGATTTATTTAGATGAAAATAGCTATTTTAGGTGGTACAGGTCCCCAAGGACGAGGTCTGGCATTACGCTTTGCAAAGTCAGGTGTTGATGTAGTGTTGGGCTCTAGGGATGCGAGCCGCGCACATGAAATTGCCACTGAACTCACTCAATTAATTGGCGGCTCAAATGGTGAACTGGGTGTTATCTCAGGTACCGATAACGAGGGCGCAGTAAATGCTGCCGATAACATGGTTATTTTAGCGGTACCTTTTAGTGCGCACAACGCCACCTTAACGGCTATCAAACCATTGTTGTCTGACAAGATCTTAGTCGATATTGTGGTGCCTCTGGCTGAAGGCAATCCTAAAGCTGTGGCTATGCCAGCAGAAGGCTCGGCGACCGAAGCGGCTCAGGCGCTACTGGGTAATGAAATTCCTGTGGTAGGCGCACTGCACAATGTGTCTGCCCATACCCTCAACAAACTCGACCAGGCGATCAATTGTGACATCTTGGTTTGTGGTAACGATCTGGCGGCAAAAGAGCAGGTTATTGCACTCATCCAGCGATTGGATGTAGCTGCATATAACGTAGGTCCGGCGGTGAATGCCCGTTGTGTAGAGGCGATCACGCCTATGTTGATCCGCCTTAATATTTCAAAAAAAGTGCCGTTTTCCCATGCAGGACTGAAAATTTGGGCGCCCAGTACTTAATCGGTTTTTTACCTTAAACAATATAAGAACAATAAATAGAAAAATAACAATTTTGTTAATCAAAGGAGAGAATAATGGATTTTGGTATTACTTTTAAAGGCTTTGTAAGCCCTGATCGTGCCCGTAGTTTGGTTAAACAGGCAGAAGATGCAGGCTTTACTCATTGCTGGTTCTACGATTCACACGTTTTATGGCGCGAATGTTTTCCTGCTATTGCTATGTGTATGGAACACACCACTAAAATGAGTTTTGGTCCTTGTGTGACCAATCCAAACTCTCGTGACTGGTCAGTGGCAGCGAGTTTATTTGCCAGCCTAGCGCTGCAAAGTAATGGCCGATTCCATGTTGGCTTGGGTCGTGGCGATAGCGCAATGCGAGTAATGGGAAAAAAGCCCGCGAACCTTGCTCGTGTAGCGGAATTCACCACTAAGGTGAAAGCAATGGTTCGTGGTGAAGAAGTTCAATATGGCGAAAGCCCTGAGCCAGTAAAATTGCCATGGGCACAAGGTTATGAGTTGCCAATCTATATTGGTGCTTATGGTCCTAAAGCGTTAAAAACTGCGGGTGAAGTAGGTGATGGTGTTGTGATCCAAATAGCCGAGCCATCACTGGTAAAATGGTTTGCTGATCAGGCCATTAAGGCTGGTGTTGAAGCCGGACGTGATATGTCAAAGTTTGAAGTTATTGCCTCTGCCCCTGCTTATGTAGGTGACATGGATTATTGTGTTGAAGCAACTAAGTGGTTCCCAGCAATGGTAGGTAATCATGTAGCTGATATCGTTGAAAAATACGGTGCACACAGTGGTTTGGTACCTGAAAGCCTGACCGCTTACATCGAACAGCGTAAAGGTTATGACTATTCAAAACATGGCCAAAGTGATAATCCATATCTAGATTTTATTTCTAAAGATATCGTTGAGAGCTTCTGTGTCTTGGGTGATATGGATCAGCATGTTAGCAAAATTAAGGAACTAGAAGAGGCGGGTACGACCCAGTTTAACATTTACCTAGATAGCGGTGATGAAGAAAAAATCATAGAAAACTACGGTAAACATATTATTCCACTTTTTCGTTGATAGGTCGGTAAATTGATCAGCTAATGATTTCGTTAAAACTTACCGTCAATAGTTCAGTTAATTTTAAGCGGTAAGTTTTACTATCACAAAAAATCTAGTCGTCCTGTTGGTCGGCATATAAGGAGCAATACAAATGTTAAATAATAAAATTAATGGTAAACGTTTGTGGGATAGCTTGATGGAGATGGCTAAAATAGGTGCTACCGCTAAAGGTGGTGTCTGCAGGTTAGCATTGACTGATCTGGATAAAGAAGGTCGTGACCTCTTTGTCGACTGGTGTAAGGATGCAGGTTGTACCGTGCGTGTTGATGCTATGGGCAATATCTTCGCCCGCAGAGCCGGTAAAGATAATAGTTTGCCACCAGTGGTGATGGGTAGTCACCTCGATACCCAACCAACGGGCGGTAAGTTTGACGGTATTTATGGAGTATTATCGGGGCTAGAAGTGATTCGTAGTTTAAACGATCACAATATAGAGACCCTTGCACCCATTGAAGCTTCTGTGTGGACCAATGAAGAAGGCTCTCGTTTTCCTCCAGCTATGGTAGCGTCAGGGGTATTTGCCGGGGTGTTTGATCTTGAATATGGTCTAAGTCGTGCCGATCTTGATGGTAAAACCATGGGTGAGGAACTTACCCGTATTGGTTATGCCGGTGAATTAGAGTGTGGCAATCGAGAATTTAAGGCATTTTTCGAAGCGCATATCGAGCAGGGGCCTATTTTAGAAAATGAAAAGAAAACCATTGGTATAGTAACCGATGCTCAAGGACAGCGCTGGTATGAAGTGACTCTAACGGGGCAGGAATCTCATGCGGGACCAACACCTATGTTGAGTCGAAAAGATGCCTTACTCGGTGCTGCTAAAATCATTGATCAAGTTAACCGTATTGGTCTAAGTAACCCGCCTTACGCTTGTGCGACAGTAGGTCTGCTGCAGGTATTCCCTAATTCACGTAACGTTATCCCAGGGGAAGTGTTTTTTACTATCGATTTACGACATCCTAACGATAGTGTGCTGGCAGGCATGGATCATGAGTTACGTGAGATCAGTCAAAGTATTGCCAGTGATCTCGGTCTAGAGATGAAGTTTGAGCAGATCTGGCATTCACCACCCGTACCTTTTAACAAAAAATGTGTCGACTCGGTACGTAAAGCGGCGGAAACGTCTGGGTATAGCTATCAGGATATTGTCAGTGGCGCTGGTCACGATGCCTGTTATATCTCGCGAGTTGCGCCAACCGCTATGGTATTTGTACCTTGTGAAAATGGTATTAGCCATAACGAAGCTGAAAATGCCGATCCCGCTGATTTAGCGGCTGGTTGTGATGTACTGTTCCAAGCCGTAGTTGAACAGGCTAACGACGTTTAAGTTTAGGGTTTTAGCAGTTTCTAAGCTGGTAAGTCTTCAGCACTATACCTAAGTCCGTTCTTGGGCTTAGGTATCTCTTTTGGTATCTGTGTATTGTATGGCTACTCAAATAGCCATGAGGGTTTTCTGCGGGTAAAAATAAGTAAGTCTATTATATTGCTCAGTGCTGGATGGCGAGAAATAACCTTCGGGCTATCGAAGCTTATTCAGAATAATTAGCGCTAACTCAATTTAACAAGCACAGCAGACCTTATTTAATAAAAGGTTTCAGAAATAGGGTTACTAAAGTGAACATGTAGTTTTTGTATAAAATCTTTAGATATAGGGCGTGATTCCCGAGCGATAAAGTCGTAATGAACCATCACCGCAGTGCCAGTAACATGTTTAACACTGTTTTGCCATGCCTCTTGATATACATCAAGGGAGCTTGTACCAATGCGAGAAATATAGGTTTTTATTTGTACATCATAATCAAATAAAAGTGGCAGGTGAAACTCGATAGTACTTTTAGCTAAAATTAATCCCCATTGATTGAGGTTTAAATTAAAGTCAGGACTGAAGAGTCTAAAAATAGGATTTCTTGCACCCTCGAACCATTGTGGAATTACGGTATTATTAATGTGTCCAAGAGCATCTGTTTCGCCGACACGTGGCTTTATTATTTCGTAAAACATATTTTCCCTAATAAGTGAAAAGCTAAGCCTAAAGCATCAAGGGATAAAATATATTGAATGCCTGTTCGAGATATTGACTCTATATGCACAGGGTCAATATCTGAGTATATATTAACCTAAACTAGTCGCAAAAATAGCTTTATTATGCTTTTTTATCGGTTAACTTCAATAAGAAGAATACTTTATAAAAACACAGCAAAACCGATTAACAAAAACCAACATTATTATAAATATTGAAATAAACGGCCAATACAAATTTTACCATCAAAATAAAGTGAATTGTTGTGTGAGGCGGGAACATTTTTAGTAGCAGCATTCAATTTGTTAGATAGCTTGGTAAAATAAAATGTTTGCACTGTAAATATTAAAGTAAGGTCTATGATCGACTGGCTGTACTTCCGCTTAGGGAATTTAGCGCAATAGGTATTACTATTTTCCCTAAGCGGAAGTCACACCTTCGTTATTCCCAGCGTCCGCTTCAAGCTCATAGCTGCCAGTGGTGTTTCATCTCAGAACGCTAACGGATGCCAAAAAAAAGACATTAGGCTTTAAAGCGCTAACGTCAGCTTCACTAATAAAGAGGACGTTATTTATGAACCAAAATCACACTGTATAATGGTCACTAATATATGAAAGTTGACGCTAGGAATTGTTTTTTTTAAATATATGGATAGCGTCTTAATGGTAATATTATTCAAGTATCAAAGCGATTTATAACTTATAAATCGCTTACAGTATTACTCAATCACTACATTTTTACAGGAAATAGTTTCCGGCACTTTAATCATAGGTAAGGCCCAAATACTATTACGTTCACCGTGGTAGGCACGATATTTAGTTTTCAATGCGCCAAAGTAAAAGAATCCTGCAAAGATTAAGGCAATAAATTCAACCGTAAATGATGTCAGTGCTCTAGGTTCCCACAATGCGAGGTCAGGTACGATATTTAACAATAACGAAGTTAATGGAATCAATAAGCAAGCTAAGCTGATGGTATAGAGCAAATGGATAGCACTTTTTGCTGCACCACGATAAAAACTGTAAATAATGGCGACAAAAAAAGTTAGGTAATAACATGTTAAGTAATAGTTATTTATTTGCATACCCATTAAATATAGCCATTTACTTGCAAGTAATGTGTTAACAACAGCTAGTATTGAGCCTAAACAAATACCGATAGTTAACGAGGCCATAAACTTATTGGGCTTTGTTTGTACGTTTTGTTTTTGTCTACGCTTTTCTAACCATATCAAGTTCCCGCTGTAGAATAAAAAGGCACCTAACAATCCCATTATAAAATATATCCACCGGCCAAAATCACCCGCATATCCTCCAAAATGTAAGGAGAAAAAGCTTGCTACTAACGGTGTATAAACGTCCTTCTCATTAATTTTTGCACTGCTAAAGTTAACCTCATAGGTATATGGGTTCATAAAAATGAGATCACCCGTATAGTTGCGCATCATTTCTTGATGATTAATGACAGTAATACCAAGCGAAGGGCGAGACGATGTCAATCCAGAAAACACCATAGACTCAATATGATAACCATCAGCTATTTTTTCTATTTTCTCTAGGTAATCTGCAATAGGCGGTAACTGGTCAACGCTGTACACAATTGAAGATTCCTCAGGACGCTCAAATAACGCTTTTTCACCGTAAGCCAAACTTAAGCCGCCATAAAATGCATCATGAAAGGCAAAAACAACTACTGTCATAGAAATAATTAGATGAAAAGGTAAGCTTATAATGCCAATAAGGTTATGGCTATCAAGCCAAAAACGATTAGCGCCTTTATTTTCTCTTAAAGCAAAAAAGCTTTTTGCCAAGGTCGGTAGTAAAAAAATGACGCCTGATACTAATGCTAAAAAATAAAGTATGGCAGCGACCCCTAAAATTAAGACACCTAGATCTTCATGACCTATTTTGCCAACAATACCTGCTGTACGATGCAGTGTATCAATTAAGTCACCTAATTCATTAGTGAGATTAACTTGAGTAATCAATTCATTTTGTTCTGATAAAGTTGCATGGTTGACAATATGATTTAACTTTAACCCTCTTCCACCTCCTTCTTCTGTCCATGTAAGTGGAGATAATTGGTCATTAAAGTTAATTGTAAAACCTTGCTGAGCTTTTTCAAAAATTGAAGAGGTTTTTTTAATGAGGGTATCAAGTTTTTCTACAGGAACTTGTGGTAAATGATAGCTTGAAGGAGTAGCCCAGTAAGATAATTCGTCTTCAAACATGCTTAAAGAACCAGCATAAAAGCCAATGAAAAGTACTAGTCCTGCGATAATGCCAGTCCAAGTATGAATAGATTGATAAGTGCGAAGGATATCACCACGTACTTTCATGATAACCACCTCAAGGTAAGGAATATGCTATAAAAAAATAAATTAGCTGAGCTTAGATATATTATGGCTTTAATGCCCGTTTTAAAAAGGTAAGTTAAGCTAAATATCGATAGCCAAATAGGCGTAATAAGCCACATATTAAACTGCACTTTACTTGTCGCTTCGATACCTCCAGGTCCATACCAAGCAAAAATAGACACTATGGCATAAGTTAATGTCAAACCAAGGACGCTTCCGGCGAATGTTTTAGACCACCAATGAGGTTGTATTTTTTCATTTGCTAATAATCTAGCCATTAACTGATCTCTTTATTGTTGCGGAATTTTTTATGCAAACTTAATAATGGGACACATACGAGTACGACATTTGATGTAAATAACCAAATACATATTGAAGCACTAACAACGTATAACTGCATCCATGAAAGTAACGCTAAAAAGGTCATGATATAGCCTAATAAGCGGTAAACTTTAGTTAATGGGCTGGCAATAAATTTTTGGTGTTTATTGGAGAGGTAGAGAAGTGTTACACCCATAAGAGTTAGTACTAATGCTATAAATTGCCACATACCAATATATCCAAAAAGTAAAAATTAACGACACATATTATATTGTAATTGATAATGATTTGCAATTCCATTTGTGTTGTTACTAATTGAAAAGTTTGTGTTTATTTATATATAAGTCACTTTATATTAATTAAACTCATTACGTGAATGATAATTATTTTCATTGCCTAGTGCCGGTTTGTAAGGTAAATTGTCGCCCATAAAAAAGACTAAATACTATTCAGACCAATAAAAACTTAAGGCCAACATGAAAAAATTACAATTTAAAATCAGCATAATCACTGCTGCCTTATTGAGCGCATTAGCTGGACCTTGTGCTTTTGCCGAAGATGAGAAAGAAAGACTTCAATCGATGGAGCATATTACTGTTCTTGGCGAAAAAACAGAGCGCAGTTTAAAAGATACTAGCTCGTCTGTTTCTGTGATAACCGAAGAAACCCTGAAAACAATGCAAAGCTTAACAATGAGCAATGCCATTTCTGATATCCCCAACGTTGTGGTTTTGTCTGGCGCAGCTCCAGATATTCGAGGTGTTTCAGGCAATGGTGGCGCATCTGGCTTTAACGCATTCAGTGGTGGGGCAAAAGCACGTGTTTCTACGTTAGTTGATGGTGTCGTTGAACCCTTCGTTGCTTTTGTAACCGCCGATTCTGGTATATGGGATGTAGAGCAAATTGAAGTGTTTCGAGGCCCACAGTCTACTAATAACGGTCGTAATAGCATTGGTGGTGCAGTGTATATAAAAACAAAAGATCCATCGTTTGATTGGGAAGGGGCAGCTCGTTTAGGATATAGAAATCAAGACAGCTACATTGATTCATCTGTAGTCATTTCAGGTCCATTAATTGAGGATGAATTAGCATTTAGAGCGTCATTTCAACGCCTTGCTGGTGATACGATTGATAACCCCATAATATTTGAAAATAACCCACCTGAACATGATCTTAATGCGATAGAGACTAATCGTCTAAAAACGAAGTTATTATGGAAACCAAGTGCCTTGGAGGATTTTTCAGCATTATTTACTTATTCTACAAATAATGAAAAAGGTAACGCTGGACGTAAATATTATACAGCGGACGATCCTTATTCATATGAATCAATAATCCCTGTTTATATGGATACGGAGTCAGAGACTGTTAGCTTAAAAATTGACTATATAATTAATGATTATTTCTCCGTTGACTTCTTAGTTTCTGCAATGGATTACCAGTGGGCAATGGATACTTACGAAGAGACTCAAGCAAAAGAACAATTTATAAAAATGGATGAAAAAAACACCAATATTGATACAAAAATTAAATTTGGTAACAATAATTCAATATTAAATGGTTTTGTTGGTTTTGCTTACTTTGAACGTGAACAAGATTTTTTTAGCGAAGGAGCCTACCCATACAATGGCGATGACAGCAGTGATTCAGTCGCGATCTATGGAGAAGTAAATTATTTTTTTGCTGATGCTTGGAATATGATTGTAGGTGGACGTATTGAAAAAGAATCTCAAAACCGTGACTTCTCAATGCCAAATAATGGTATCAATAATGCTAAATTAGATGAGAGTAATACAATCAACTTACCTAAGTTAGTTTTACAATACCAAATTACTGATGAGACTACATTATCTTTAAGTGGTCGCCGAGGTTATAACTCAGCAGGTGGCGCATTAAATTTTAGAACTCAAGAATATTATTACTATGATGCCGAAACCGTAAATACTTATGAATTTACAGTGCGTAGTAGCTTATCTAATGATGTTAACTTAAGTGCCAACTTATTTTTTAATGATTTTGATGGTTACCAAGCAGTAAGTTCATCACGTTCAATTATAAATATGGATGAGGCACAAACTTATGGTTTAGAGCTTGAAGTCTTTGCAATGATTACAGATGACTTTCAAGTGAATGCGGGATTAGGTTTATTAAAAACTGAAATCACCGATGCCGGTGAAAATTATGCTGATACCACAGGTAATGAGCTAAACTCTGCACCAAAAATTACCGCTAACCTAGGTGGAAAGTATTGGTTAACTGAACAATTCAATATTGGAATATCTGCAAATTACGTTGATGAATACTATGGTGACTTTGCTAATACAGAGGAGCGGAAAGCTGGTGGGTATGTGTTAACACGGCTCAACGTAAACTATGAAACAGAAAATTGGCTAATTGCAGTTTTTGTTAATAATGCACTTAATGAACAAGCGCTTATTAGTAATGAGCCGGTTGGTAGATCATATCCTAAAGGTTATTCAGCCATAGTTGAGCCAAGAAATATTGGTGCTTCTGTGACTTATTCATTTTAGTCATATCATCAGGCTCTATTTTAAAGGAATAGAGCCATTTGAGTAAATATAACTGCTGTGATTTCACATTAAAGATCGACTGAACTGTGGCATAGTGATTGTTAGATCTATTTAGCTATGGGTGATGCAGCCTTGGAGTGGATATCAGATTCAGGGGCGTTAGAATAGCTATTTCAACCAACGGTCAGTAATTAAAATCCATCCTAAATGTCTTCTTTTAACGACAAAAAGTCATAAGATAATCCTCAATGCTAACGTCCGCTTTATTAGTGAAGCTGACATTAGCGCTTTATAGCCCAATGTCCGCAATGTGGTAAAAGTGAGCTAGCCAATGGATAGTTAGAATTAGTTCACCGCTAATGACTTCTTGGTGCGCTTAGACGACATTAGCAGGTAATTATGGCTAAGGTCCGCTTCAAGGCTCAAAGCTGCCGTTAACTGTATTCGAGTTCAAAGATAATTTTACTAATACCTGACTTTCATTACTACGGATGAATACTCAGTTAGTTAGGTTTTTCATGTTTTTTTCTTACCACATCAGATATAAATTCAACCTATGTTGATTTGTTATTTATTACTAATAATAATCGATTGCTTGAAGGTTTAGTTATAACAAAGGAGAACATGTCAAGCCAACTGATTACAAGTCAGTTGTTAGATGGCGAAGAAGTATTGAACATCCTATTTTGTAGTGGTGTTTATGTTTTGAAATACAATAATTAGCGCCGCTTAGATTTAATCAATTACACTACTGAAACTAATTTTAACGAATATTCGTGAGTTTTATGTAATACACTCAACTGGTTGATGAGTCCTCTGGTGTCAGGTTATTTTACAGTGTTACGTTATTTATGTTTGTATAAACCTTCATCTAATTGAAATTATTTCATATTTATAATTTGGTATGTTTTGTGCTTTTTTTTTAAATCAGATTGAAATATAAATAAATTACAATTACTCCGGTTACTTATCTAAATTGATGTAAAGGGATTAAAGAGGAATCATAATGAAATTTAAAGTTTTAACTATCCTGTTCATGGCAATTTTACTCACACCTTTTGCTAACGCTACCCTAATTGTAGATGCATCATTCGAGCCAAACACCAATGGCTGGTTCTCTACAGGAGGTTGGTATACTACGGCACAACAATCTATTTATTTTAGTGAGCTGATCAACCCTGAAGGAGGACATATTTCTCACTCAAACCCCGGACATATAGTCTATACAAATGATATTTCTAATGGGGCTTACACGATTGAAGAAGGGTCTTATACTATTTTATTTTCTGCCGGTAATTGGAATAATGCTCAATTCACCGGGTTTGATATTACTTTTGCTGGCATGGGACAGGGTTTAGCTACAGCTTACAGCGCTCAGTCACCTGCTCTTGGAACATGGAACCTATGGTCACTTACATGGGACGTAGATTCAAACTCTAGCTTCATTGGCAATTCATTATCTTTTAGCGCTTTAGCCTTAAACCCTGGAGCCTCAAACGGTGCTTTGGACGGAGTTGGCTCTTTTAGCTCGATAGGTAACGGTTTTTTGGTTGATTACAACGGACCATCAACAGACGTCCCAGAACCATCTACACTTGTTATTTTTGCATTAGGAATTATTGGTTTAGCATCACGTAGATTTAAGAAACAATCTTAATAGTTCAAAGTTGCTTTATTCTAGAAAACACCAATTGTAATGATTGGTGTTTTTTGTTTCTGGTGATTCTTAACTCTTAAAATACTCTACACTTAATGCCCGCAACGGTGGCATTTTTGCCAGTCAGGTTATTCGACTCATTGGTGAAATTTATAGTCAAACAATACGTTTATATCTGTGGGGAACGTCCGCTTTCGTATCAAAGTTGTCATTAGATAGGCTGATTTTGAGCATCAAATTAAGACCGCTTTGTGGTAAAAGCTGAAACTAGTTAACCGAGTTTTGAGTATGATACTTGATTAACCTCACTCATTTTTTGGTGTCCAGTAAAATGATACGACTACCATGCTTGTATGTATACTCAGATTGTGTGGATCTTCATAAATAATGAGAATTCTTGAGTCGTATTTTCTAGGCTGTAGTTAAATTGAGAGAAATTAATTAAAACTTTTGCGTCAAAATTCGTGAGAAAATTATAAAAAACTTCACAAATCGCAAAAAAATATTGGCAACTAAGTGCGCTTTATAGTTGATATTAGCTTTTACTTATATAATGACAGATAATTTGACAATATAGTTGTAAGCAATAATATTGCCTCATGACTCTTAAACAATACAGAGGACATCTTTTAGCTGGATATCTAAATGTTGTAGCCAGTTTAACTTAGCCACAACAGTTATAGTAATTTCGGTTACTTGATTCGTTCTTTTATTAAAGTGGCAATTTCAGGGGATAAGGATTCCGTTTCGGCTAAATGTTCTTTTAAAACCCCTTTAGGTAGTTTTTTAACTAACAGCTCGCCAACTTTATTTGCTTTGCGTTTAGCCGCAAAGATAAGCATGTTATCGGCGTTGCAGCTTATATATGTAATTAATTTTCTTAATTTAAGACGATTTTGTTTTAGTAACTTTCTTAAGCGTTTTTTATCGTCAACAGCGATATATTCACAAATATTTTTAGAAATGTTAAACGCGTAACTGGGTGTGGGCAATAACGTATATGTAAGCACAAAAAAAACAATATAATATGTTACTTTCATAAATAATCACCTAGTTGCTTCGTATCATTAAGTTTAGCTTATTTGATGATATTTACCTGACAACAAATTCAGCATGAATTATTCGCAAATTAAAGTTTGAACTAAAATGACATATTATTTGTAGTTTTATGATATTAGATGTTTTTTTGAAGTGAAATTTAATGATTTAAACGTAATAATATTAAATGGTTAATTCATTTACTCTATTTTTTGCTGTTTCGGTGAGCACTGCGGAGTATTTTTCGATATTTTCTATTTTTGCTGCCACTGTTTGTGATGGTAGTTTACTGATTGACAACTTACCTACGTAAAGCGCTTTTGATTTCGGCTTCTAAATTCATCCAGCGCTAACGTCTTCTTTGCTGGAGTTGTTGTCAGTCAATGAACTTACAATCGAGTGCGTTATGAACATTAAGCGCACGTTTTTATTTATCTATGAGGAACGTCCGCTCTAGATCAAAACATACAAAAAATTTCAGTATAAATTCTAAAATACTAAAGTCAACAATGTGGTACTTTCTGTCCTTAACATATCACTTTAAAAAATGAGTGAATTCCAAATAAAGCAGCTAATTTGTTAAGGGTTTCTTGGTGCGCATTCGAGACATTACTAGCTGCCACACCTACGTCCACTTCAAGCCTCGTAGCTGCCGTTATTTCTCTATCACTCGATAGTAACTTTGAGCCTAAAATCATGATTTATTTATATGAAAACTCCACCATTAATATATCGTATATCGTATATCATTTGACGTATTTGGTTACAAAAATAAGTTATTCCCATTTGAAAAAATTTGATTCAATTGTGATAGCCTCCAACCACTATAAAAGGACTTAAAGTATTTTTTTTAATTTAACTTCTGGCCTTCCATTAAAAATCAAAAGTTTGAGTACATAATGAATCTTCAAAATTTAATTTTTTTATTACTATTTGCAAGTGTGTCCGTTTCAGCCGGAAGTATTTCGCAGAATACTAAAAATCAGCTAACTCATCATTTGGAGAAAGCCCAAAAGCGACACGGGATTTTTGGTCAATCTTTAGCTGTTCTTAAGAATGGTAAACTGGTTTATCTCGGAGCTACCGGAAAAGCAAATATTGAATTTAACATCCCTGCAACCCCTGAGACGATATACACTATCTTCTCTGCAACAAAACTATTTGTTTCGACAAGACTTATGCAGTTGGTTGAGCAAGGGAAATTAGAACTTGATGACACCTTAGGTGAGCACTTTCCGGAGATACCGAATAATTGGAAGTCAATTACTATCTTACAAGCTTTCTCGCATATTTCCGGCATTCCGGAATATACGCAAAAGCTAAAAAAAATGATTCGCTTAACAGGTGCTGAAGCAATATCTTATGTTGCAGATAAATCAATGGAATTCGAAGCTGGTACAAAAAGTAGTTATAACCAGACAAATTTCTATTACATTCAAAAGCTTGTTGAAAAGTTTGATGCTTTAACTATAGAAAGTTCAATTAAACAACATGCTCTTATTCCTCATAAATTGGCACATACGAATTTTGGTGGAGAGTTTGACATAGTTTTAGGTCGTGCAACGAGATATAAAGGCACAACGTCTGGAAACAAACGGGTTGTGAGTAGTAGTAATCCTCCTGCCTATTACTATGCCGCCAATGGTATGAATAGTTCGGTAAAGGATATAGCGATTTGGTTTCAAGCACTATTAGCAGGACAATTTATAAGTAAAGGTACCCTTGAAAAAATATGGACCCCCCTCTCGTTGAAAAATGGTCGAAAAGCTCATCACACCCATGGCTGGGAGATAGAAAACACAAATGGTTATACCGCTGTTGGTCACTGGGGTGGTAGTTTTGTGAATGTTAGGCATTTTTTCAAAGATGACTTAACGAAAGATACGGTTACGATTATTCACTTAACCAATGGCCACAATAAATATTTGGATCTGTTTGATTTCTCTTACACATTAGCTAGTGAAGTTATGACGGAAATGAAAACACCTTTGAGAACTCTCAAGGAAAACATGTTTAGAGATGTAGAAGCTAACAATTTGGAACAAGCGAAAGCTGAATACGCTCAATTTAAAAAAACTTCTCATGATATGACATTAGAAACAGCGAAAATGATAAACAACTTAGGTTATAACGTTATGCTGACTCTAGGGCCCGATAAAGCTATTCCTATATTTGAGTTAAATTGTCAAGATAACCCTAATTCATCCAATTTATTCGACAGCCTTGCAGAGGCTCACCTCAATGCAAAAAACATGAACAAGGCTAAAACATTTTATCATAAAGCGTTAGAGCTAGATGTGGGCAATCAACGTATTCAAAAGATATTAGAGGGATTGAATAAATAACTGAAATCTTTTGTGTAATTTAAATCGATCAAGTATATCACTTCGACTTATTTAATTTGCTAATAGTAAGCTCTAATACAAAATGGCTGAGTGTTCATTTTTCGGATGAGCACCGCTTTCCTCTAAACTCTCTATGACCGCTTTGGTGGTTAAGTGGACTATTTATAGTAATAAATTCAGGTCTAAATTAGGTCGGCTTTGTGGTATTAAGTGACTAGCTAATCATTCTTGAAATGATATTTTTAACCGTTTAATTTTCAAAGGTCTAATCT
>JALJPA010000052.1:0-10843 GCA_022969215.1 Colwellia sp.
TTTAAAATGTGATTTTCTAGCTTTAAGCATTGTTACAATATCACTTCGCAATTCATCGATTTCAGCTTTATCATTAGCTACGACTAATGGTTTAAGTACTTTCAACTTAGCCTTTAGGTTTCCTGCTATTACTCTTAAAGATAGGGAACGGATTTTTTCTTTTTCTTTATATGTTGCTTTTTTCAAAATTATTGATTCTGTATCAGTTTGATAACTGGTGTTAACCGCTGTACTTATTGTGCCATTACTATTTGAAGTATTTACCAACAAATTACCCATATTGGCTCCTGCTATTTGAATAGCAGCACTTGCGATGGCCCTCGATAAGCCCAACTGTGCTTGTACTAATGCTGCAGGGTTATTGGCAGCTTCTTGAATACGATATTCAATGGGGGATTCTCTCACTATAACCACGCCACTATTTCCTTCAGCGTAGAAGTGAGTCTTTGAAAATTGAGTATTCCATTTATCTTTGTTTTCAGGCGCTGTTACTACTCGCCAAATGGCACTCCCGGGGTCTTGTAACCTCTCTAATTGGGCATTAAGTGCATTGGACGCTTGTCGAAGTAATGATAATTCAACCTCGCTTGTTTTATAAATATCTGGTGCTATAACAAATGATGGGAGTCTAGTAATATTTTTACTTTGCGTTGCTAATAAACTATCTATTTCCGATGCAATAGAGGGTTTTAATTCAATGATCTTACTATTCATTTGTTGTAAGAATCTCGCTCTACGTTTGGTGAAATTAATTAGCTCATCATTAATAGTTTTATACTTTTCTTCTCCAAGTAACTCTTTGTTTTTTTCACTTGCAGCACTAGAAATAATGGCTTCCCAACGATCATCGAGTGACATTTGAAAAGGAGTATTAGCTAAGTTAAGTAACTTATTAATACTTTGACTTATGTCATTTAAAGACAATTTAAGTTCTTTTTCCAATATTGATACTTTAGTTCTCTTACTTTGATTTTTAATTGCACTAATAAGTGATCTAGATTGCATTTTTGAAATACGAACATATCGATTAACCGTATTCGCATGCTCTTCCACTAAATATTTATACTCATCCCTAAAGCCACTTAAAATATATAAATCTTCTTTTGCCATTGCATCTGTAAATGGATCATCTGGGTTTATCTTTTCTGCTTTTGCTTCATTTACTGAAATATAATAGAACTCATATAAATTATATTGAATATCCGCAAGCCTGTTTTTCGTGTCAACAACTGATTTAAGGTTGTTTTCGATATTCGCAATATACTCCTCACTAAAAGCTACATCTGCTAACGATGTTGTGACCGCTTGTTCAGGATTATCTTTATATAGAGATAACTCTAATGTTAATTTTGAGCTCGCGCACCCACTAAAGATAGAAATAAATAAAATTAAACTTATATATTTGAGTATGATATTTTTCATTACTTCATCCCCTCAATAAACTCTAATAATATGTCGATTTGTGCCGCTATTTCGTCTTTATCAGCGCCGTCCATTTTCTCCAGTAAACTTATACTTTCCTCTAGTTGGAAGTGGACAATTTCGCTATACACTATTTCCTTTGCCTCCGCCGCTACAATTTCATTTCGAGCTCGTTGAACAGAAACTTTTGCTAATTGTGAAATTGTTAAAGCTGTTTTATCACTTTCAGCAAAGTTCTTTATGTTACCAACGACAATATCTGGATTTGCGGAAAGTATAAAAACCATTTTTTCATCTATATGTGAAATAGCGAGACCAAGGGATGGGTTGTAATCAATAATTTGGGAGTTTTTCGGTATATTTTCGTTTAGTGTAGGGTATGCTAAGACCCTACGTCTAACTTGCATCGCTTTTTGAATATCATCCTCAGACGAATTTGGATTTTCAGCAACTTTATAATAAGCACTGATAGCCCGAACTGTAGATTCTCTCGAAAGCTTCTCTATATCCTGCTTAGCCTGTAACGCAGATGAACCACCACTATTACGAACATTACCATATAAGCTATCAACTGCATTCTTTGGATACCACCCAGACTGATACTTAGCGTCACTTAGAACAGTGTTCCCTTTTACAATTAATCTATATACATTGACGTTATCATCACTTTTAACCGCGTAGTAATGTGTTTCATTAAATTTCATTACCCCGCAACCTGAAGATATGAGACTTACTAAAGCAATTATTCCCAAGTATTTTTTATTTATAAATATTCCGTTAGCTTTATTCACGATTAAATCCTTAATTAGTGACCTTATTGACAAACAGACCCCTAGTAAATTTGTGGATGTTCATCCAATGGGTATATCGTTACCTTACTTTCTTTGACTTTTACTCTCTGATTATTCACCCATAAAACACCTGGTGTAGAAACTGAAAATTATTTTTCCCGTTAGTGGAGATAACAATATCACCACCTATAATTCCTTTATTACTCGTTTTTGAAATGTCAGTTTTTGCATGATGACATAACTTACTATAAGCAATGTGCATTTCAGTTAGAGAATTATTATGGCCTGATTTTAACTCATTATACAAAACGTCAAGATATTCATACTCCAATGAAATACCTTTATTTAGTGAGTAATTTAAAAGAGTTTTATTTCATCTTTTTCAATGACTGGTAGATGTGCGTAGGATTCTGCAATTAAATCTTTAGATGATTCGTCAACCATTCTACATCCTTGTTTTTATTATTATAAAGCTAGCTGACTAGCCTCATTTATCTTTACTTTCAACGATACATGCTGAACAAAAAACAATCAACACTTATATTAAATGCAGTCGAATAGATAATTTAGCCTCATACTTAGAAGTGTGATTGTGATTGCCTAATACCGACTGAACTTCCCCCTACTTTACTAGACATCATTGCAATTTAAATAAAATCAGGCAGCTTCCCAGTTTCTAGATATTCAAGTAAGTCATTGTCTGCTAATACACCAGCATTAAAATATGTCCCTAGATATTTGTTGATTTCATTTTAGCCATAACATACAAAATTGGTTATTGATTCAGTAACATTGGAATTTCATTTTCCTACTTGCTGAATCCTAACGCTTTTAAGAATGCAGTTTTAACTTTATCGTTTATTTCAGTCTCTAATTGTAATCCATCATTAGTCGCATCAAGTTCAACAAATGCTGTCCCTGCATCCTCATAATATTTTTTCAATTCGATCTTTCTTTCAACATAGTCTGTTTCTGATAAACCCATCACTTCTAGAATGCACTCTTTATTAGAGTCAATGATAAAGTCTGGGTGGATAACATCCAATTCTATATTAGAGTTCGTGTTAGGCTCTGCATATAGAGGTTTACGCACTCTAACCTGCTTATTTTTACTTCGATTATAATCAAGTAAATCTTCAATTTTTTTGTAAGTTTCCCTTTCCTTATTACTATCAACAGGAAATAAGTTTGTAACAGAGCAGATAGGATAAATAAAAGCTCTTACTGGGAAATAGTTAGCTGTTTCAGGCTTATTTTTATATTGCTCTTTATGTCTCATTACAAACACACCTATCCAAGGTCCGCCATTTTCTAGTGAAATCCGACCATTTATGGTCTTAAACTTAGAGTTGAAGTAAGAATTGAAAATTTTGAATTTTGCATTAGTAAAACCTGATTCATCATCATTTAGAACCAGATATTCTATTTCATAGTTGTTATCAATCCTAGTTACCTTTGTGATTAGGCATAATACGAATGCATGCGGCTCCGTTCTTTCACTAGACCAGTTGTCAGCCCAGTTTTTTATTTCCTCTTGCTTATGACTAAACCTTTCGAAATCTGTGAATAATATATCTTTAATGTAGTGGTCTATGTCGTACCTTTCTTCACCAATAGCTTTGCGCAGAGCTTTGAATTTAGTTACTGCATCAGGTACTACTCCGGTAGATTCTTCGTTAATGTTCGCTGCAACCATTACCTTTAATAATAACCGCCCTAATTTAGCCAAACGGACTCGTCGCTGGATTTCACCATTACTATCAGGACTTCCATCACCACTTGCTATTCGTCCTTTTTTACATATATCAAAAATTTCTTCACCTACTGGCCGTATAACGACGATATCTTCTTCATTAACTTTTATTGTCGTTTTGTTTCCTATATGACAGTCTTTTTCATGCGGACTATTATTGGAGTGATTCTTAAAATACCATGTATGCTCACCCTGTACAGGAAAGGCTATATTTCGGGTTTGATTACAATCACATGTAATCCATGCATCTTCTTCTACCAACATTTTAATAAATTCGATTTTTTCACTTTGTTTTTGAACCGGTATATGGCCAACAAGCTTTAATACCTCTTCTGTCAATACTTCTAAATCAGTATTTCTATCAATTTTGTTAACTTTCGTATAATTAGGCATTTAATACTCACTAAAATTTTGCGCGGTTTGGATATTTTACTATCTAAATATTTTCTAATTACAGTAATATATCAGATTGTTTTTTTTATTATTTCTAAGTAAACCTATTAATCCTCTGGAGTGGTCATATTTAGCTTATGGCGGATATCTAAGATGATAAGTTTAGATAACTCCGAGTGTGTATTAAATGACTGTTTAGCTTTAGCAATGTCGTCTAACACTTCCTTATCGAAAGATGGAAAATCTAACGTGTCTGTAAAAACTTCGAGTATAGTTGCCCCAAAAAGCATATGTGTACTTAATTCTTTTGATAATTGCTCTAATTTTAAAGCACTTTCCTTGTCATCATCCAAACTAACTACTGGATGTTTAATATCATTATATCCTTCCATAAGTACTCTTTTATTAATTACATTATTATTAAAAGGATGAATTTTTTTGAGAAAAAACACGGCTTCTTTTAAGTGAGTTAATTGACTAGCCTCGTATTCATAAGCTTTTATTTTTTGCCGTATATCGTTGTTAATAATCTGGAGTGCTAGTTCACCTAATTGAAGTGGAGATTTTGCCTTTCTAGATAGCTCCAATGCATCTCGACAAATTCGAATTAAATCACGAGGTAACCCACCTGAAAGCGAATAACATAGCGCGGCTATTGATTCAGGAAAACCAACAACACGTCGACGAATTAACTCTGTTGCTCTACTGAAGTTCAAATAATTAACATTAATAACATCATCAAACGAGGAATCAAATACATTACGAAATGATATACCTCGCCGTTCAAACGAGCTCATTGCACTTTGTGAAACAGAAATAATATAGAAACAGTTTGGCTGACCAAAAATGACTTTGATATCATTTATAAATTGCTGAGCTTTATCCTCAGACTCCATTTTATCAAGTTCATCGATGCCTATTATTATTTCGTACTGCTTTGAAAGCTTTATTACCCATTGGCAATATTCGTCTACTATTTCAGGTAACGTCATAGGTTGTCGTTGATGTGATTGAGATTCTTTTACTCCACCGTTGATAATTGGTAGTTTTAAATTACCAGCCCACCCTGACGTGTAACTTTCTTGAAATTTTATACTTAAGAGGTGCTCATAAGCTTTAATTACAAATGGGTCTGCAGAGTTTGTTGATGGAAATGTAACTGACTGCTCTTGCTTGAGTATTTTTGAAATGAAATTACTCACTCTTCTCTCGGCTAAAGGTAACAAAATCAGTGTAATTCCAATTACAACCAAGACACTTGGCGATATTCCCAATGCACCTGCAAAATTAGCAATAAATGCGTCAAACTCTTTAGCTGCTGAGTTATTGCTCACAGGGACTTCAATAGATATAGATAAAGCGGACAAAACACCTAATGACAGAGAAAGATAGCCAGCTATTCTAATATATTTTGGCTTCCATATATTCCAACGATTTTCATAAGCATCACTCAGAGATTGGGCATTTTGTTTATTAAGTACATCACTTTTACTTCCAACTTTATCTTTTTCATTTTCTCTCAACTCAATAACTCGTTGACATAATTTAGAAAACAGATGAAGAATAAAGTCACGAGCTTCATACTGAACTGGTGCTGAAGTCATGATTGAGAGTACTTCTCTTTCCTTATTGTTTTTTACTATAGTCCAACTTCCCGCATCACAGATTGATTTCATCAGAGTAGTTTTACCTGCGCCTCTAGAGCCGGTTAATCCAATACATCCACCAGTTAAAGATTTCAACTTTGATGCTAGTTTTTCGCAAGACTCTGTATCCACTTTATAGATTTCATCTAGAACCTGTGATAATCCAGGAGCATCTAACGAATCAAGCTCATTTGTTGTTGATTTTTGTGATTGAGAGGCAATATAAGTACGAATAAAAGGGGCTATGGAAGAAGAACCTACGTCTTTTAAAAAGAGTTGCTTTGTTTCTTTTAAGTGTTCTGTTCTTTTTTCAATATCTAACTTTTTAATTTCAGGCTCTACATTAAGTTTCCACGAACTAGTACCCTTTATGAACCTTCTCCAACTACTATAGGTTAAAATTCCTCCTATAATTATTAGACCAGTAGATATTGCCATTGCAATATTGCCCCATTTAGACAAAATGTCTTTTAATCCCTCTAAAAAAGACAAGTCTGACGAAATAAGTACAAAGATTGAAACAATTAGAGCTATAAATAATACTGAAAAAAACCAGCTTTTAATTAATGTAAACTGATGTAAAAGTGAATTAGGTTTACTGAACTGTAGTTTCGATTCGTTTTTGATGTCTTCATTTAGTTTATTCTTAAGACGTTCATATTCTTCAGCTTTTTTACTAACCTTTTTCAACAGGATGTCAGAATCTTTAACTATTTTACTTTTTATATCTCTTTCATGGATTCCATACTCCAAGAA
The DNA here is from genome assembly GCA_022969215.1 of Colwellia sp. GTDB lineage: Bacteria > Pseudomonadota > Gammaproteobacteria > Enterobacterales > Alteromonadaceae > Colwellia. The sequence continues at coordinate 6,762 of JALJPA010000052.1, forward strand.
TGGCGCTACAAACTCTTTTTCAGATAGTGTTGCTAAGACTTGCTGTTCAAATTCCTTTTGAGTGATTACAGCTTCTTTTTTATTATTTTCTACTTCATTCATTTGATAAATCCATTTGTTATTATTCTTGAAAAGTAAGACCACTATCGATAAGTATCTTTTTGTGCTTTGTGGTCAAACTTAAAATTTCTTCCGGTGTTGCTTGCATTGAAGATGCGCCTTTTCGAATATAAACGACTTTATCGGCAGTAATTTGATTACACCCGCCAGCGATAGATACTTCAACGACGATAATGTCTTCACCGCATACGGATGTATGTAATACGTTAAAGCAATTATTTATTCGTAACCTTTCAGTTAAGTAATTACTGATTGCATCAGAGTATGATTGACTATCGTTCTTAAACTGGCGACCAAACTCTGTTCCTTCTAAGCCAATTATTTCCGCACCATCCGTAACTCCAATGAACAATACACCACCAGATTGGTTAGAAAAAGCACAGACTGTTTTGTCTATTTCTTTTTTCTTACTACCTTTTTCTAGACCAATAAATGTCTTAAATTCAACGTGTTCATTTTCACCACCTTGTATGAGGTCAGCTAGCAGTGATTCATTTTTTTTATCAGCAACGGATATAGAGAATTCGTAATGCAAAGAAGAAGTAATAAAATCTAATACTTCATTTTGTTGATTTACTAGAAACACGTCACAACTACTAGCTTCTTGTAGATTAACTCTTAAAAGAGTTGTTGTGTCGTCGGAAGATATAACTTCTTTATCTTCGGCATAGACAATCTCTCCTGTCATAAAAGCTGGTTCATTGGATTCAAACCAAAGTTGACTATCTTCAATAAACAAACACCCTCTATGATCGAAAAACTCAATAACTAATTTTCCAGCCCTACTATCGCTTGAACCATGGAAAGTCTGCATACCAATATAATTCTTCACCAGTTCTTTTGATGAATTAGAATATGGTTGTTTATATGCAAACAACTGCTTATCTTGAAAGGTATTAGAATTTTCAACAATGCTAGTTTCAAAACTTCTGATAGGTCTTTGAATTGCGTGGGTCTTAGGTATAAGTTTTTCTTTCCAGTTTAAGTTTTCTGGTTTTATTCTTGGGTATTTATCACTATATGAAATGCCATTTTTTTGTAGATCACTAATGAACTCTTTAAAGTTAGACACTTCTATTACCATGGAGACGAAGGCCAGATCCGGGTAGATAAGGTTTTCTGATACAGGTTGTTCATCTAAGTGGGCTTTTCCAATCAAAAAGTGCCAATTATCATTAAAGTAATTGAAAACTAGTTTTAGTGTTATTTTTTTAGGTGATTCAATATCTATATACTTTGCAAATACCGAACAAATATCATCTTCATTGTAATAATTTTTTTCTATCCTATCGTACATAAGTCCCTTCTTTTTATCTTACCCTGTCAGGTTTAATCTTTTATATATTTTTGATGACACTGTAAATATCATTGTGTCTCCACTAATACGATATACCAACTAAATAACAGGCTGGTAATATCAACACCGATAGCAAAGCTATCACTTTATATTCAATTGATTTTTTAATATTCATCGTCCTTTGAAATAAAGATATTGTCACTTCCAATGTTAGAATGTCCGTTTTATAAAACTATATGTCATCACATTATCTATAGCATGTGACAGATAAGCGCAAAGAATGAGTAAGTTATTTACTTGTTAAATCGCAAAACCATCGCAAGGGTATATGGGTATACACATATACCAGTGATTATTTATTTGGTAATACTTAACTATTATTTGTATTCCATACAATTCTCTTGCTTGGTTGATAAATTAGTCCATTACCATCCATTCTCAATGCGCCTTTAAAACCGCCGTTCTTGTCTGATGTGCCGGAGCCAAGTAAATGAAAATATAAATGTGGGCATTGAGGTTTAATTACCTCTAACCCCGATTTTATCGTATACCAAAGAGCATTAACCTCCTTTTTATCTTCATGAACTTCATTCACTTGTGATTCTACAGAGTGGAAAGGAAGAACGTCATCAAGTATTGATTTTAACTTGTGTTGGATCTCGTCTTCATCATCACTAGACCGTTCAAGTTCATCCTTATAATTAAATAATGATGTGATAACAGTTTTATATGATTCATCAAATGAATAACTACTCAAGATACGAGTTAATGATTTAATTTCATTTTCTAATGCTTTAATACCTTCAATACTCAAGTCATTATCATTCCAATATGACATTAATTTTTTACGTATTTTTCCGATGATGCCTTTGATTTTGGCTATGGAAACGTTGGTCTCCGTTATCAGATGATTTGGTTCCTCATTTAAATCGTTATGTGAGTGCCTAGAAATCGACTCTTCTTCTTTATCTTTTGTGATTATTCCTCGGATGAAAACAGCATCAATAGCTCTTGGCTCTGTTGTACACTGATTGGTATGTAGAAAAATCGTTTTTAACGCATATAAAGCAATACTTTGCTTAACTTCTACATTTTTATCTTCACCAAAATTAATAATGTATTTATTGCCCGCTCTATTTAAACCAGCTTGTACCGGTAAAGGAAAATGGCGATAAATCAATGGCATGATATATTTTTCAAATGGGTTAGCTTCAATTTGAACATTGCCAAACCAAAACTGATATTCGGGTGGCATATCATGCGTTTCAGGAGAGGTTCCCGACAGGACATGTTTTGTAAAATACAATTTATTCGATTCGCCAAAATGAATGGCATTGTAGTCATAGTGAGGTAAAGGCTTGAACCTCCAGTATGAATTTGATATTACCAAGAGATTTTGTGTCGGTTTTATTTCAGATAACAAATCATCTTTGAATTTTATTATTGATGGTAAATAATATGCATTAACATCACCCAGTAGTAATAATTCTAGTAATTTCAAATGCGTATCAGCTAATATTTTATCATGCAGTGATATATTCTCCCTCTTAATCTTACCTTGAGATTCTTTTAGTATTCGGATAGCTTTTTGTTCTTTATTTTAGCTATTTTTTCTGGTGTTATATTGTTTACTGCATCTAATATTTCTTTATCTTCAACACTTAAATTATCAAGGGAAGTAGAAACATCAGTCTTTCTAGACACAGTAAATACTTTATCTTTTGGGTAACGATCAGTATGAGCATCTCTAAAAATAGCAACATCTGCTTCGTAACTTAACCATTCTTCGTATGCTTGACCAAATGGATTACTTTCATCTCTACTTCTACAAACAAGCTCATTCTCAGGGGTTAACAGTATTCCCCCATCAACCGCATTCGTTAAGTTAATCGAATCAGAAACACCTTGGTATAACGAACCTTGAAAATAGTCATGCCCTAGCGTATTTACAAGCCTTATGTAATTAATTGGCTTTAGTTGTGATTTAAGATCATAAAAATTCCAAGCGCCTAACATTTCATTTTCAGGAACGTTTTGCTCTTTTTCAATAACCCATAACATTGCACTAAATGCTTTACCAATAGAAATAGTTTTCATTAATTCACTTAGTCATAACCATATGATGTAACTCAACTTATCATTTTTTTCACTAAATTTCACCCATGACCTTTAGGTATCCACTAAAGGTTAGATATATATGTACGAGATAGTTAAGTTTTCAAATACGCTTATTAATAAGCGAGAGTATATTGGTGATGATATTTTATTAAAAGATACGGAAGTCCCAGGATTAATTTGCCGCATAGGTAAGCGTAGTAAGACCTATTACTTACGCTATTCAATTAAAGGTAGAGTTAAAAGTAAGAAAATGGGTAATGCCCTACTGCACTCTATCTCACATATTCGCAAGAAATCACTAAAACAACTGCTTCGTAATGAAGTTAAATAATGTACAAAACAGACGTTTTCGCGGCGTATAAAGATCGTTAAAAGCTTAAATAGTGGTTAATATTGTAAAGTTTTCAATAGGATTTTTTTGATAAGGTTTTACTTTAAGTTATTATTAACTGAGATAAGTATAACTTTTAAAAAATGGTATCCGGAGCAGGACTTGGACCAGCACGCTTTTCGGCGAAGGATTGTAAAACTCTCAAGCTATGTTGCT
>JALJPA010000052.1:11830-23700 GCA_022969215.1 Colwellia sp.
ATTTTCCAGTCAACTATTAAATCAACTTTTTATCCTAACTGCTTAAAAAGCGAGTTATTTGTGCTATTTTTAACTAAAAGCCACTTTTAGTGGCTCTCTTTCAATCAATCTATTTAAAAAGCTTACTGCCCTTTTAATTCAGGCCAAGCTGCTTTGAAATAACTAGCCCAAGTAGTAACGGTTAATACGGTAGCAATGGAGTAAAAACCATATGAAAGGTAATTAATCACTTCATGAGGTAAGTAAAATAGAATCAATGGAATATCATAATCAGGTTGCCAAATAAGTCCCATAATACCGAGCATTTGCGCTGCAGTTTTATATTTACCCATATTAGAGACGGCGATGACATCACGTTTACCTATAGAAGACATAAATTCGCGTAAGGCACTAATAAACACTTCTCGCGCTATCATGATAATTGCGGCAATAGAAACTAACCATGAACTATAATCTTGGGCAATCATCACCAAGGCAACAACTACCATGAGTTTATCGGCCACAGGGTCTATAAATGCACCAAAAGCAGAAGATTGATTAAGTTTACGAGCAAGGTAGCCATCTAAAATGTCACTAACGGCTGCCAACCAAAAAACGGCAAATGCGCCAAAGTTACTCCATGAAAGGGGTAAATAGAAAATTATCAAGAAAATAGGGATCAAGATGATCCGAAACAAGGTTATTTGGTTAGGTATTGTCCACATTTACTTTTCACTGCAAGTATTTTTCTTTAGTTTACACAAGTTGTTATAGCAGTGCTACGGCAGAGTTGGACAAGTTAAGGTAAAACTTTGATTATAGGCTTACCAGACAAAAGCGGGGTTAATTTTTAGGGGGCTTGAGAAAATTATGCTAGCGTTTTGGCTTATCATTATTATTTTTCAGCCTTACTTATCATGTAAGGCATCATGAATTTTCTCTGCTAATACATGACTTATACCTGGCACTTTGGCTAAAGCGGTAACATCGGCTTGCATGACTTCTTGTAAACCACCCAAAAACGTTAATAAGCTTTGACGCTTTTTGGCCCCTATACCTTCAATTGACTCTAAACGTGACTTTTTACTGACCTTTTGCCGCTTCGCTCTATGTCCTGTTATAGCAAAGCGGTGTGATTCATCACGAATATGTTGCACTAGATGTAAAGCCGGTGAGGTAGCAGGTAGTGAGATCAACTGATGACTACCTGCCAAGATCAAGGTTTCTAAGCCTGGTCTTCTCGACTCCCCTTTAGCAACCCCTACCAATAGTGGCGTTCTTGTTAATGCTAATTGGTAAAAAAACTCTTCGGCTTTAGCCAACTGGCCTTTACCACCATCAATAAAGACAATATCAGGCAACTTTTCTAAGGCGCTATGCTCTTCAGGCTTGCTCGGGTTGGCTTTTAACTTGCCATAGCGCTTATTTAAAGCAAAGGCCATGGCGGCATAGTCATCGCCAGGTGTGATGCCATGAACATTATATCGGCGATAATCGGTTTTGAGCGGGCCATCTCTGTTAAAGACCACATTAGAGGCTATGGTTTGTTGTCCCATGGTATGACTGATATCAAAACATTCAATACGATGAATGCCATTTTCCAGCTCAAATACTTCATTCAAAGCCACGAAGCGTGCTTGCATAGATTCTTTATGGCTATTACGTGTAACTAGAGCCGTTTGTGCATTAGTACCCGCGAGCCTTAAATACTGCGCTCGTTCACTGCGGGTATTCGCTGATATCTTAACTTCGTATTCAGCTTGTGCACTCAGTAGTGCCGCAATCTCAGTTACTTGCTCAATAGGCTCTTTAATGACGATTTCTTTAGGAATATTACCTTGTACTTTGCCATGACTTTGTGAGTCATTTGATAAATAATGTTGAGCAATAAAAGCTTGTAATATGTCACTGTCACTACTTTCACTCGGCACCGTTGGGAAATAACTTTTACTGCCTAAAATTTTATGCTGTCTGATGAAGAGTAAATGGATACACACTTGTGACTTCTCACGATATAAACCAACAACATCAAGTTCGGCTATATGACCGCTGACATGTTGTTGCTGCTGAACTTTCCTTAAGGTTACAATTTGGTCGCGATATTTTGCCGCAAGCTCAAAGTGCAATTCATTACTGGCTAATTCCATTTTTGTTACTAACTGCTCAATGACAGCAGAGCTTTTACCTTGTAGAAACAGTTTGGCTAATTTAACTTGCTCTTGGTAGTTAGCAACAGAGATTTTATCAACACAAGGCGCTGAACATCGACCTAACTGGTGTTGTAAACAAGGCCTTGACCGTGCTCGATAGTAACTATCTTCACATTGCCTAATAGGAAATATTTTTTGCATTAAGCGCAAGCTTTCCCAAACAGCACCAACAGTGGGAAATGGGCCAAAATATTCACCTTTTACTTTTTTACCACCGCGGTGTAAACCAAGTTTTGGGTGTTTATGGGCAGTGATCAATAAATAAGGATATGACTTATCGTCGCGAAGAAGAATATTGTATTTAGGCTGATATTTTTTGATGTAATTATTTTCAAGTATCAGCGCCTCACCTTCGGTATGAGTTACAGTAACTTCAATAGCGGCAATTTGTTTGACTAGAACTTGTGTTTTGACTGAGCCAACATCTTTACGAAAATAACTCGCTAGACGCTTTTTTAATTGCTTGGCTTTACCGACATAAATAACCACTTGCTGACTATTATACATGCGATAGACACCAGCTTGTTCGGTCACTACACGCAAAAAAGCCTCGCTATCAAAAGTTGAGGCTTGTTGAGTTTGAACTATTTGTTCACTGGCTGAGTTTTCAGTCTTCTTTTCAGACATTGAGATTAAGCTTCTTTTACAGACCTATAGCTTTTCTGTTTTTAACATACCATAGCGAATAGCTAAATGTGTTAACTCAACATCGTTGCTAACAGAAAGCTTTTCAAACATACGATAACGATAACTATTAATGGTTTTGGTACTCAAATTCAGATGCTCTGAAATAGCTGGAACTTTATCACCACGCGTTATCATGATCATAATTTGTAGCTCTCTATCGGATAAAGCATTAAAGGGGTTTTCGTCAACCGACTTAAATTGGCTTAATGCCATCTTTTGCGCAATATCGGAAGGTAAGTAGCGTTGACCACTATTAACGGCACGAATGGCATTAATCATTTCATCCGGACCTGATTCTTTTGTTAAATACCCTGCCGCGCCCATTTGCATCACTTTACTTGGAAAAGGGTCTTCGGTATGGGCAGTTAACACAATAATTTTTACATCGGGTGCAAAGCGTAATATTTTTTTGGTTGCTTCAAGACCACCCATGCCCGGCATATCCATATCCATAAGTAAAACATCAGGCTCTTTTATTCGACAGAACTTAATCGCCTCTTCACCTGTTTCACATTCGCCGATAACACTTAATCCCTTAACGCTGGTTAAAATTTTACTAATACCGACACGAACAAGATGATGATCATCAACCAATAAAACATTTATCACGCAGAGCAACCTTAATTAACTTGTAGAGTAAGCCAGAATATAGCGAAATCGCTGACTATTCAATTGAATCTTACCGAATAATCATGCAATTAAATTTATTGTTAGTTCAGACTGCGCTATAAATTTATCAATAGCTTAGGCAGGTTTTAGAGCTTGTTATTTTTCAGCCAGCTATTTAACAAACCTACTTGGCCATTTTTATAAGCGGCATAGGTTAATCGCACGGCATTACTTAAAATAACACTATCAGACCAATTAGTTTGCTCACTGATTAACTGATAACAATGCTTTGCCTCGGGTGACATATAGCCGCGCATTTCCTGCAAGCCACGTTCTTTTTGCCGCTCACGGTAACGCTTTTGCTTTTCAGCATTACTCATGGCAACTTTCTTTAACGGTTGTGCACTCACTTGCTCAGATTCTTTCATGTTATTTCAATTTATTTTTAGCTATATAAACCTATAATCACGTATAACGACTGCATAATCAAGAAGCCCGGTTAATTTGATTAACCGGCATTTTTTTGAATTTTTTAACTGTTCGGAGTTGTTTAGTGTACAGGTGTACGCTAAAGTAGCCCCCTAAAATATATTATCGGATTTCAGCTTATTATGGCAATGCCACAACAAAACTCATACAGTAAAGAAGATTTAGTCAAAGCAGGTACAGGGGAATTATTTGGTGAAGGTAATTCACAGCTTCCTTCTGATAACATGCTGATGATGGACCGTATCATAACCATCACTGAAGAAGGTGGTGATCACGGTAAAGGTTACATAATAGCTGAATTAGATATAACTCCAGATCTATGGTTTTTTGATTGTCACTTTAAAGGTGATCCGGTAATGCCAGGTTGTTTAGGTCTAGATGCTATGTGGCAACTTGTTGGGTTTTTCTTAGCTTGGACTGGTGGTCCAGGTAAAGGTCGTGCTTTAGGCGTGGGTGAAGTTAAATTTACCGGTCAAATACTTCCTACCGCTAAAAAAGTTACTTTTAAAATAGACTTTAAACGCGTTATTAAACGTAAACTTTACATGGGTCTTGCCGACGGTAGTGTTAGTGTTGATGGTCGTGAAATTTATACTGCAAAAGATCTTAAAGTAGGTTTATTTACTGACACCAGTAAGTTTTAATCCAACTTTAGGTTACCGAGTGTTAGCTTTAGTAATAGGCTAATTAACCTTGGTAAAAATAAAAAAGCCCAGCAACTCGCTGGGCTTTTTAACATATCAATTTATTTACTTTTATTCTGATTGAACTGTTGTTGATAAAACAAGTACTTGTTTATTTAAACAGTCCCTGTTGTTTATCTTCTATGGCCTCTCGCCACCCGCCAAGCCATTGTGACTTAATTGCATCATTTTGGTACGGGCAATGTTCCTTAGAACGACCAGATATACCTGCTTGGTAACCTCTTGTGTGTGCCCTGTCTTGGCGATCGCGTTTTTGCCGCTTCATCATAAATACACGCTCCTTGGTTCTTCTTAATAGACATACCAATAACAGTTACGATAAAATTGCTAAAAACGAAGATTACCCGCGCACTGATATTGCACAACTTCCCTAAGCATAGTTCAAAAAGGCCGAAATACAATGCGTTAAATAGATAAACTACAGAGATAAAAAAAGCACTGGTAAAGTGCTTTTTTTTATCGCTTACAATCAGTAGTAAAGCTTGTCAGCTTAATTGGTAATAGTTAGCGCTTAAACGTTCTACGACGTAGTCCAAATACGGCTAACAGTGAGAACAACACCATTCCGCCAAAACTCGCCCCTTGCCTTTTTACTTTCTCTTCTTCACTACTGCAGTCTATCACCTCTCCACCAGGAATAGGCTCGAGTAATACCGCGCGAACGACATCTATCATCACTGGATTACCACTGTCATCAAGTATTGGTTCACCTTTAGCGTCATAGCTTTCTGATTTGACTATGGCGGTAGCTGATATTTGGCCAGCATCATTAATGTCATTAGCTTTCAGAATATTATACTTAGAATCACATGTTAATAGAGTATTAACATCAACCATTTTACGGTCGGCCTCTGCAGGTCTAGTATCATAAATAAAGCCGGCGGTACGACGCGGATTTTGTGAACTCTCATTATGAGTTTCAATTTGTGCTTCACCAACAATAATACCATCATTATTTACTGCAAAAGCTGTACTCACAGAAGTAGTGAAAAAGTCTTTTGGCATAACTGTTTTCATTTCACTATCAGGAAGACTGGTATCAACATAAAAGAATTTTTTAACAAATGTATCGGTATCTCGTGTGTAACCAACAGCTAAGCCGTTATCGTTGATATCATGGGCACGAGAAAAAGGGTAAACATTACCAGAGCCAAAATAGTAATGCGGCTGGTTAAAGTCAAAAACTACGTTGTTACCGTTTTCATCCTTTTTAAATATTACCGCATATGAGCCTGTCATTCTTTCATTTGAGGCAGGAGTAACAATATTAGAATCATCCCAACCATGGGCGTAACCCACCGCTACACCCTCATTATTAACCGCTAATGCTTGGCTAGAGAAAGCTCTGGTATCATCAGCATGTGGTTCGATTAATAAACCTAGCAACTCGGTTTTAGGAGTCCCTGAATCTAGTCCCGTAGCCTTAAACGCCTGAATATGATACATGCCACTCTGAACTTTTTGCACACAGATTTCAAAAGGTATATTGGCGAGTACATTAGAATCGGCACAGCCACCATCGGTGTTATTTACATAATCTTCTCGAAACTCACTTAACTTATAACTAGTATAACCGACAGCAATACCGCTATTATTCATATCTGCAATAGCAGAAATACCACCGCCATACTTTGGATCATGATAAAAAGGCTCTACAGGATTTATATCGCCATTAGCCTCGATGTAAAAACCACGTTGCCCATGTTCTCTAACCCAAAAGGTACGAACGGTACCTGCGCTATCGGTAAAATCAGGCATAGGTAAATATGGTGCAGAAGCAGTACCAAAGGTAATACCACTGTCACTAATACCTTCAATTACACTGACTGTTGAGCGCGTTATAATACCGGTACAAGCATTACCATCAAAATCTGTATCAAAAATACAGATCTCTGTCGAAGTATGGCCTTCACCTAGATTAATCATGGCAGCAGTATCGGCAACCATTTGATATTCAAAGTTTGGATTACTACTAGACTTATTCATATCTTGTAGGTACATCTTTGACCAAGTAAGATCATTAGCGGTTGGATTACCCGCTTTTAATGCTTCAAAGTCTTCAATTGGCCCAAGACCAAAATAATAATCATGTTGTATAAGCGCGTTATACTGTATTTGATTAAAATCATTATCATCAAAGTAGGGAATAAATTGCACGGGAAAATTATAAGAGTTGCTCCCCGATACAGCCATTACCCCGTTGATATTTTGCTTACCACCGTAGGTATAACCAATATTTTCTGCAGAGCCTTTATCAACTACTTTATAAGTAGCGGCGTGACTAAAGCTAAAGACACTAAGGCTTAGGGCACTTGTTACTGCTAACACCGATATATTTTTTGCAAATTGCTTCATACTACTTATTAACTCTTTATGGTTGTTCTATTTAACTCGCTTTGACTTTTTTAATTTATATAAGTTAAAACGAGTTAATGTCTATAATTTAAGGCGTTGCCTGCAGAAAGCTAATGCTTACTCTTTGTTACTCGTCATCAAGTTCTTGCCATCTGGCATAAACAATCTCAAGGTTTGACTCACATTCCGCCAGCTGGTTCAAAACTTTTTGTGTTATTTTATCGTCTTGACTGAAAAAGCCCGCATCATTCACTTGTGCTTGTAATTCATCAATCGAATTTTCTAATTGATCAATTTTTTCAGGTAACGCTTCAAGTTCACGGGCATCTTTAAAGGATAGTTTTTTCTTTTGAGTCGCAGACTCTGTAACAGAACTTTGTGCTTGCTTCCCTTTATCTTCAGTTACTTTGCTTTTCTGCTGAGCACCATCTGCCATACTTTGACGCTGTGTTTTTTTAAGTGCTAGATAATCATCAACATCATCATAACCACCTACAATCTGATTTACCTGACCTGTACCATCAAAATACAAACAAGTATTCACACAGTTATTAACAAAGTCACGATCATGGCTCACTAAAATAACGGTTCCGGCATAATTTGCAACAACTTCTTCAAGTAGCTCTAAAGTTTCAATATCAAGATCGTTAGTCGGCTCATCGAGAATAAGTAAGTTACTTGGACGTAAAAATAAGCGCGCCAGTAAGAGTCTATTTTTCTCACCACCCGATAAAGCACGAACCGGAGTACGAGCACGTTTAGGGCTAAATAAGAAGTCTTGCAAGTAGCCAAGTACGTGACGAGAACGGCCATTAACCATAACCTCTTGTTTACCTTCACCAACAATTTCTTGCACTGTTTGGTTTAAATCAAGGGCTTCTCTGTGTTGATCAAAATAAGCGATTTCTAAATTAACACCTGAGCGCATTTTACCACTGGTTGCCGCTTGATTTTCCATGATAAGTTTAATCAAGGTTGACTTACCGGTACCGTTAGCGCCTATAAACGCCAACCTATCATTACGGGTAATAAGTAGGTTAAGGTTTTCAATTACTACATTATCACCAAAGGCTACGGTTACGTCTTCAGCTTCAAAGACTAACTTGCCAGATCGATCCCCTTGAGTAATATTCATGGTGCTTTGATTACGCACATCACGACGGGCTGTACGCTCAAGACGAAGTTTTTCTAACGAGCGAACTCGGCCTTCATTACGAGTACGACGGGCTTTAACGCCTTGACGAATCCATACTTCTTCTTCGGCTAATTTTTTATCAAATAGTGCATTTTGTTGATCTTCAACTTGTAAATCATGCTGTTTTTGCTCGATGTACAAATCGTAATCACCCGGATAACTTTTTAATTTACCGCGATCAAGATCTAAAATACGGGTAGATAAACCACGGATAAACGCCCTATCATGGCTGATAAAAATTATAGTACCGGCAAAGTCTTTTAAGAATTGCTCTAGCCATAACACGCTTTCAATATCTAAATGGTTAGTTGGCTCATCGAGTAACAATATATCTGGACTGGTAACAAGTGCTTTAGCCAACGCTACTTTACGTAGCCAACCACCAGATAAGTCGCAAATTTTCGCATCTGCATCCAATGATAAAGTAGTCATGGCTAACTCTATACGCTGTTCATCTAGCCAAGCATTGGCTTTTTCAAGCTCTTCTTGCACGTTTGCTAACTTGTTAAGGTTTTTGTCACTTGGGTCTTCGCCAATCAAGTGAATTAAGGCGTGATAACGACGGATAAGTTCAGCATTTTCTTTGACCCCTTCGGCAACAAAATCAAATACAGTGATATCAGACGATTCTGGTGGATCTTGCTCTAACATGGACATTTTCATGGTACTAGACTTTAAAATCTGACCATCGTCTAAACCTTGCTTGCCCATTAATATCTTCATTAAAGTAGACTTACCGGCACCATTGCGACCAACTAAACAAATACGTTCGCCGGTTTGTATACTTAACTCTGCTTTATCTAATATTTTATCTTCGCCGAAGGCAAGCTCACCATTGGCTATTCTTAATAATTCCATAATTCTTCTTAACTTCTAATAATGTCTAATAATTTGCTAATAATTGCTACAGGCTGAATTGTTCAACTTGTGCTTGGCTAAAAGGCCAAAACAACTTAGTATTTTTACTGCTGTCTTGTGCTAGTTTTTCCAATACAGGTATATGTACACCATACAATTCAACCAATGTTTGCTCTTCATGGCCAACACGTTCGTTTTCTATAATATCAATTTCAGTTAGCTGTGCTCTTGGTAGTACCGCCAAACAAATAATCAAAGCCTGCTCACATAAATGACAGCCTTCGCTGCCATATAAATTATATTTGTTCACTACTTAGGTAGCTTTGCGCTTAATAGACCAGCTATTATGAATATGTTTATTACGAGCGAAATCTTTATCTCGAGTAACATCTGACATAGCCTCTGCACTTAAGCCCAGCTTATCTAACGCATCAAAGTCAATTTTGAAATTACGCTTGTTATTGGTAAAGAATATTTCCCCGCCTCTATTGAGTGACTTCAGTGCATCGGCTAATAATGTCACGTGATCACGCTGCACATCAAAGCTATCTTCCATACGTTTAGAGTTTGAGAAGGTTGGTGGATCGATAAAAATCACATCAAATTTATTAGTATTCTTTTTCAACCAATCTAAACAGTCAGCTTGAATAAATTGATATTTATGGCCGCTTAATTTATTCAAAGCAAAATTATCTTGTGCCCAGTTAAGGTAGGTATTTGACATATCAACCGTGGTAACTGATAACGCGCCATGCACAGCTGCTTGTACTGAAACCGAGCCAGTATAGGCAAACAAATTAAGTAGTGACTTGCCTTTAGATTTTTTCGCTACAATCTGACGGGTTTTACGATGATCTAAAAATAAGCCGGTATCAAGGTAATCCCATAAGTTAATCTTAAACTGGGCACCATGTTCATTGATAGTAAGAGATTGTTTCGATTTGTCTAAACGCTGATATTGATTATTGCCCCTTTGCTTAGCTCTGGTTTTCAAAACAACTTTATCGAGAGGAATATCGAGTACCTTAGGCGCCCAATAGATCACTTCCTGTAGACGTTTCTTAGCTTTTTGCTCTTCAATAGTTTTTGGCGCGGCATACTCTTGTATTACTAAATACTCACCATAAATATCAATAGCTACATTATATTCAGGGATATCACCGTCATATAAGCGGTAAGCTTCAATTTCATTGGATTTTAACCAACCTTTTAAATTTTTACGGTTTTTCTTGAGACGGTTAGCAAAAGCGCTATCTTGCTCAGCAAAGTCAGATTGCGGGTTTACCGCATCTTTTGCTCTTTGCTTTTCATCAACATTGTATAAAGCTAATTGACAATCTAACGGGCCATTTTTAAATTTGTAACGTTTAAAACTCGACAATTTCAACATAGCGAGTAAGTCGACATTCGCCGTTAATATTGCCACACGCCATTCCATAAACTGCGCTTTAAGTTTTTGACCAAATAAAACAAAGTTTTCGACTAGCTCAGGTAATTCACCAATACGTTCGCCATAAGGAGGGTTAAATAATACGGTACCCGGTCCACCAAAAGTGTTATTCATATCGTTGGTATTTTTGCAGGAGAACTCAATATATTGTTGTAAATGGGCATTACGGGCATTTTGTTGTGCCGTTCTTAATACCCGAGAATCAATATCAATACCAAATACTTTAACGCTTTTAAGCGTAGCTAGTGATTGTTCAGAACTATCTATGGCTTGCGCTAGCTGCTCTTCCCAGATGTCATTATCATGGGTTAGCCAAGACTCAAAGCCCCATGACACTCTATTAAGTGCCGGTGCTTGTTTGGCGGCCATTGCAACAGCTTCAATTAAAATTGTGCCTGAACCACACATAGGATCGACTAATGGCTTGCTGGTATCAGCTAACCAACCCGAACGTATTATAAGAGCTGCCGCTAAGTTTTCTTTTAAAGGTGCCGCGCCACTATGTTCACGATAGCCACGTTGGAATAAACCACGACCAGAGAAATCAAGAAAAATGTGAATGTGGTCTCTTAGTAATCGAGCTTGGAAACTAATTTGTGGTGACTTTTTATCAACATTAGGACGCTCAAAACCTTGCTCTCTAAATTGATCAACTATCGCATCTTTAATCGTTAAACCACCAAACTGGCTATTACGAATTTCTTCACTGTAACCAACAAAGTCAATGGCAAAGGTAGTTGTTGAATCAAAAACATCTGGCCAGTTAATACTGCTAGCGGCTTTAAATAACTCGTCTTTGTCTTTTGCTTCACCTTCTCCCAGTTTGAGCATGATACGGGTAGCAAGGCGCGTCCAAAGAGATATTTTATACCCCAACGCTAAAGAAGCTTGAAAATAAACGCCTTCTGGTTTTTGTACAACGCGGTCTGCGCCGAGGTTTATTATTTCATCGAACAGTAAAACTTCAATACCAGGTGATGTTAAAGCTAAAAATTGGTGCATGGATTCTTTCATTGTGCATTTCCGGAGTAAGCAGCAGAGTAAACTATGGGCGCGATTATATACATAAACACAAAGCACATAAACAAAAGTTAACTTTAACTAGCATAAACCGCCTGATTTTCACCCGTTGCGGATAACAATTGAGCGAACAGTGTTATTTTAAGAAAAGCGCTTGCTTTATCGATGCGCTATCCTTACTATACGCCTCGCTTTCAGGGAGTAACCTTTTTGAAAGAAACTTCTCGCAATAAGAAGTAAAATATTGTGGCTTGTTTAAGCGTTACTAGTAATAGTAATTATTAAACCATTCGGACGCGGGATGGAGCAGCCTG
>JALJPA010000052.1:23838-26488 GCA_022969215.1 Colwellia sp.
CTGGTAGCTCGTCGGGCTCATAACCCGAAGGTCGTCAGTTCAAATCTGGCTCCCGCAACCAATTCAAATATATTCTTAGTATTAAACTCCAAGCATGAGCTCGTCTGGCTGTTATTTTCTCTAAATAGAAGTAAATAGCCGAAAGTCGTTATTATCTGTTTCAAATCTGGCTCCCGAAACCAACTTCATTTGTAAATATTAATATTATACTTTCCATTTAAAACTACACGATCTTAACTAGTCTGTCTGTTACCCATTAAATAGCCGAAAGTAATCTTTACCCCTTCATTTTTCACAACTTCCAATTAACTTATGTACCGCTATTAAAAATGGGGGATTACCGTCCTAACAAGCAGGTTCAACTTCCAATCGATGCTGTTGAAGTGGGATTAATCATTGAAGAAAAAGCCTGTACTTTAGAAGCCAAACAGCACGCGTTTAAGCTAAGACATACCGCAGCTAATTGACTTAGTGGTAGGATTTTTTCTTGGCGTTTTATTGGTGTTTGCTTCTTTAGCGGTGAGTAACTTAAGTAAAAAGATGCAAGCTAAGACCTAGTTAGATTGACCATTAACTTAAAGGTAAGTTTCTCTTAGCTCAGTGTTAACACTAACTTACCAATATTTTCATTATTAGCCATTTTTTCATGTGCCTGCTCTACTTGTTGCCATGGATAAACTGTATCAATTACTGGTTTGATTCGCCCATTGACCAAGTCAGCGTAAAAATCGCTAATGAAGCTCACTACTAAATTAGCTTTATAATCATCACTGCGATTTCTCAAGGTTGAAGCAGACAGAGTTAGCCGTTTGGCCAACAGCTTAGCTATATCAAGTTGCGGACAATAACGCCCGCCCAGCATAGATAAAGTTACAATATGACCATCTAGCGCAGATACATTAATATTCTTAGCAACATATTCACCCGCCACCACATCAATAATAACGTTAAACCCTGATGGATTATTTTCCTTAGCGTAAGTAACAAAATCCGTTTCTTGATAGTTTATCGCTACATCAGCATCAAGTGCTAAACATGCCTGTACTTTTGCCTCACTACCTACGGTTACCACAACATTGCATTGTTTCGCTTTGGCAAGTTGAATAGCCGCGCAGCCAACACCGCTGGCGCCAGCATGAATAAGCACCTTACTGTTTGGCTTGAGCTTAGCAATGCTAAATAAGCTTTGGTAGGCGGTTAAAAAAACTTCAGCGCAGGCAGCGCCTTGTTCATATGTAAAATGCTCTGGTAAACACATCAGCTGCTTTGCTTTTACTTTGACATATTGTGCGTAAGCACCACCGGCGACTAAAGCAAAAACCTTATCGCCAACTTGCCATGCCTTACCTAGGTGATTTTCGGCAACTGCCTCGCCACATTGAACAATTTCACCTGAGACTTCTAAACCAAGAATTGAGGACTCCCCTGGAGGCGGCGGATACTTGCCCGCGCGTTGTAATAAATCCGCTCGATTAACGCCAATAGCCTTGACCTTGAGCAAACATTCATCTGCCGATATTTCGGGCAACGAAGTTTCACTCAGTAATAAAGATTGCTGGTTATCGACATGGATATATTTCAAGGAGAACTCACCTTTGACTTAAATGGTACAGATAAAAATTTACGCTAAGGCTGTAAGCGCAACAGATTGAAACTCAATCCCCTGCCAAGCCGTTTTAATAAAATTACGAATATTACCGTGATCACTGCCCTGAGGGTTTTGTAAAACGTCCTCATGGTAATAACGGCCAAAACACGCCAATGTTTGTTGCTCAGTTAATTTATTCAACTTGGCAAAATAAAATATTTTACAAGAGCCTTCATTACTACCAACATCATTAAGTAAATCACCATTACTGAAGCTTGCCGGTGTATAACTGTAGTTATCACTGATCACTTGCATCACTTGCTCAAAGCTCACTTCAGCTGAATTTAAGCTTAATTGGCTAAGTAAATGCGCCAAAGTAATGCTTTGTTGAGTGCTCTTAGTTGCACTAACCACTAGGCATCACCGGATTTTAACTTTGCCTTAGCTTCTTCAACCTTAGAGAAGTCTAACCCTAACTCATTAACAGCCTGCTCAATAAGACCAGGATCTGCCATCACTAAGCTCATAATGGCTTGAAGTTTTTCTGGCGGGATACCAAGTTGACCAATAAATGCCATAGCCATCATAGGGTTTTCAGTCAGCGCTTGAAAAAGCTCGCCAATTTTTTCATCACTGATGTTTAATTCTTTTAAAATTTGGATTATTGGATTCATTTAACGATCTCGTATTAGGACATAATAAAATACCGAGTTTAAGCTCGGTATTAATTTGAAGGTTATGGTAACAAATATAATGCATTGATAAAGACTAAAGAGCACTTATCAATAGATTGATTCGCTAATTATTATCTATTTCATTTTCTACCACAGTATTTCCTTTGGCTTTTAAGCGTTGTCGATAATTTTCTTTGGCGAGCTTTTGTAAATCTTCAACTTGGTCGCTCTCGTCAACAATTTCTCGGCCGAGAAAAGTTTCAATGGCATCTTCCAGTGTTACCACCCCTGCAGTTTGACCAAAGTGGTCTTCAACGATAAAAATATGTTCATGGCGTTTAATAAAGAGATCAAGTAAGTTTAGTACTGGCAAGCTTTCAGACACTCT
>JALJPA010000053.1 GCA_022969215.1 Colwellia sp.
ATTTCACTTAGTATACCTGACCTATTTTTCTATTTCACTACACAGACGCGCACAAAATATTTTAGTTTCTTTGCTAAAGAAATAAGTTAAGCCTTTATTGATTTTGTCGGCGTTTTAATAGAAAACAATACCGCATAAACCACGGGAATAACCCCTAAAGTAAACACTGTAGAAAACAACAAGCCGCCGATAATGGCAATCGCCATGGGCTCCCAGAACTCACCGCCACCAAGGTATAACGGAATTAAGCCAAAAATGGTGGTTGCTGTGGTGAGTACAATCGGTCTAAGTCTTTGCTGAGCAGCGTTGATAATTGCTTGGCATTGATTATCTGGCAGTAGTTGTTGCTCTATTTTAATGCGCTCTAATAAAACAATCGCGTTATTAATAACAATACCGGCCAATGAGATAATACCCAATAATGTCATAAAGCCGATAAATGATTGCCCTACTAACAAACCACTGGTTACACCTATGAGACCTAACGGGATAGTTAACAAGATTATCAAGGCTTTTCTAACCGAGTTAAATTGCGCAATGAGTAACAGTAAAATTATAAAACCGGCAATAGGTAACTTCTCGCCGATGGATTTATTAGCTTTACCTGATGTTTCATATTCACCGCCAAGCTCAAAGGTATAAGTTAACGGCCAGTTTTTTTGCTGTGCCTCTAGCCATGGCAATAATTCATTGAAGGCTTGGTTCGCGGTAATCGTGTTATCAATTTGGCCGCCAATTGTAATAGTTTTTAAGCGATCACGACGTAAAATCTTAGCCGATTGCCATACCACCTTAATATCTGCTACTTGAGTTAAGGGTACTGAACTGCCCGTAGCTTGCGAATACACAGCTAAAGCTTGTAATTTACCAATGTCATGGCGATCGTCAGCTTGGCTGCGCAGGGTAATAGGAATAACGATATCCCCTTCCCTATACTGACTAAGCTCTAATCCTGAAAGACCTGTTTGCAATGATATGGCAATATCTTTACTGGTTACGCCTGCACGACGAGCACGACTTTGGTTAATATCGACCTGCAATTTTTTAATTGGCATGCCCCAATTATCACTAATAGCTTTAACACCGTTAATTTTTGCCAACCGTTGTTTTACTTGCTCAACAATAACAAATAATTGTCCAGCTTCGGCACCGTTAATACGCACCTCTACAGGATTGGCAATGGGAGCACCATTTTCTATTTTACGAAGTTTTACCAGTAAATCAGGGAATGTTGCCAAGCTATAACGCTCAAGTTTAGCCATTGTTTCATCGACCAAATCTTTACTGGTTAGATTTATGATCATTAACGCATAGTTACTACTGGTCGGTTTCGGGTTGTGGGTTAATAAGAATCGTGGACCACCGTTGCCTAAATAAGTAACCCAATTACTGACACCGGTATCTTGCTCTGTATTCACCTGTAACTCTGCACGGATAAAGCTTTCAATCTTCTCCGTGACGCGTTCTGTTGCCGCTAAGGTGGTGCCAATAGGCATTTCTAATTCCATTTTGAAAAAAGCGCGATCAGAGGGTGGAAAAAATAATTTAGGCACAAATGAAAGTCCCCAAACAGCAGTAATAAACATCCCCAACGTAACCAATAGGGTTAACCAACGAAAACGTAGTAAGTTGAGCAATAGTGCACGATAGCCAACAAATAATCGACTATCAAAAAGCTGTGTGGTCTTTTTAACTTTCATAAATTTGACACACAACATAGGAATTACCGTCATGGATAAAACCCACGAACACAATAAGGTAATGCTGACCACTTTAAAAAGAGAAGCCGTGTATTCACCTGTAGCTGACTCCGCCAAAAATATTGGTAAGAATGCCGCCGCAGTGGTTAATGACGAAGTAAGCAGTGGTATTTTCAATTCATTAGCCGAGTCAACTGCAGCATCAATGGCTTTTTTGCCTTTTTCCATCGACACCATAATGCTCTCAGACATGACGATGCCATTATCCACTAACATGCCTAGAGAAATAATAAGCGCGGCTAAGGATATTTGGTCTATGCCAATATCAAAGAATGACATGATCAGTATGCCAAAAATCATACTGGAAGGAATAAGTACAGCGACAATCAAGCCCGTTCTAAAACCTAAGCTGAGTAACATCACTAAGGTCACGATAATGACCGCTTGAATTAAGCTGCTAGAGAAATCATTGACCTTTTTTTCAACATCAAAAGGCAGGAAGGACACTGCCTCAAATTCAACACCAATGGGATAGCTTTGGTTAAGATTAGTGATAAGCTCATTTACTTGTTGGCCAAGGAGAATATTATTACCGCCTTGACGCATGGCAATGGCAATAGCTAAGCCCTGCTCGCCTGAAAGGCTGACCTTAGTTTGCATCGGGTCAACATAACTACGTTTTACAGTAACTAGATCACTTAAATAAAGTAGACGTTCGCTGCCCGGAATTTGAATAATGGTTTTTTTAATTTCATCGATGTTTTCAAAATTACCGCTCGGCTCTAAAGTGATTTGCTCATCTCCTAAGATGATACTGCCACCCGAAATAACAATATTACGACTTGAGAGTTGTTCGCTTAATTGGCTTGGCGATATGCCTAAGTTGGCTAGATGGGCATTATCATATTCAAGAAAAATATGTTCTTGTTGCTCACCAAATACCTCAATTTTAGCCGCTTCCGTTAGCCTAAGCATGGCATCCTTTGCTTGATCAGCAATGGTCTTCATATCCCGGTAATTGTAGCCTTCCGCAGTTAAACCAATGACAATACCAAAAACATCGCCAAACTCATCATTAACAATAGATGGGAAGCTCTCGGCGGGTAATTTACTTTGTGCAGCTTCAATTTTACGACGTAAGTTATCCCAAATTGGTCTTAGATTACGGTAACTTTCTTTGATATTGACACTAATAATTGAAATGCCAGTACGTGATTCACTTTTAACAAAGTCTAATTCAGGTAGCTCTTGAATAACCCGCTCTAGTTTATCAGTAATTAACATTTCAACCCGCTCAGGGCTGGCACCAGGGAATTCGGTGATCACTTGCGCAGTGCGAATAATAAAGCCAGGATCATAATCCTTTGGCATATTTTTATAAGCATTTACACCAAAAAATAGTATCACGATTAACAACATAAACGTGGTGCGATTATTAGTGATAGCCATACGGGTAATATTCATTAACTGTCCTTTTCTTCTTATCTTTTATTTACGGCTTTCTGGTTATTAATGGCTAATCAAATCACTAGCGGGGGTAAATTTAACTAAACTACCCGATGATATTTTACTCATGCCGGCACTTATCACGTAATCGCCAGTACTTAAGGTCGAAGTTAAACCGGCAAAAACCTCAATGCCTTGTGCCGTGATATCCCCTATCACCACGGATTTCCTTACTATTTTACCAACACCAATGTCATGCTTTTGCACAACAAAAACAAAGTTACCTTGAGCATCTTTTAACACGGTATGACTGGGTAAATAGAAACTGGCTTGGTTGTGCTCATTATTCTTTCCTGGTAATGAATCGCTTTGTGACGAACGACTGAGTGATAAATTGGCACTAACTGAGGCTGTCATCCCAGGTAAAATCACATAATCTTGAGGTGATTTCATAGTAAAAGTCACTTCATAGGTTTTACTGTATTCATCGGCGAGGGTAGCAACTTCACTAAACGTTAACGGAAATAGTTGCTTGTCTATTGAATTAAATTTGGCACTGACACTACCTTTAACACTATTTTTTCGCAGATGAATCATGATGCTTTCAGGGATATTAACAATCAGTTGAATTTCCCTTAAATCATGCAAACGAACAATAGGCTCTTTCGCGTTAATTTCTTGATGATTTTTACTGTATACCTTAGCAATAACACCATCAAATGAAGCGGTGAGTACACTGTAATTTAAGTTATTGTTGGCAGTCGCTAGCTGTGCTTTAGTTGATTGTGCATTGGCTCTAATTTGATCGAACTCTGAAGCAGAGATATATTGTGTTTTAAGTAGATTTTTAGCACGGGTTAAATCAGCCTTAGCTTTATCATAATGGGCTTGTGCTTCATCTAAGTATATTTTTAAGTCGCTATCATCGAGTTTAGCGATAATGTCACCTTTTTTTACCGCATCACCTTGTTTAACCAAGAATTCAGTCAACTCGCCCGATATTTTAAAGGCTAAATCGGCGCGATTAACGGCATCAACAACCGCGGTAAACTCAAACGTTTGGCTCACATCAAGGGTTTGCACCACCAAGGTTCTGACTGGTCTTAATTGTGGTTTTTCTACTATTTCTTTGGGTTTTTCACAAGCACTTAATAAGCCCATCGCCAAAATGGCAATCAAAGTAGGCTTTAAAACGAGGTTAAAATTCATCGCGGATAAACTCCCTGATTTCTTGTTTATTATATGGAGGATAATTGAGGGGGATAATATAATGATTTAATTGAGTGAAAACTGTTACTTTTCGTGTTTGTCAGCACGAATTTCAACTAGACGGTCAACAAACTTCTCTGCCCACATCTCTACTAGCTCTTTAACGACTGCCATATTGTCAGCACCTGAATTCGCAATAGTGGTATCAACATATTTAGTACTGATTGCCGCTAATATTCGTTCACGGCGAATACCCTTTAAAAACTCAATTTCAACGGATACTTTTGTGGTGACATCGCTTTTATCGGTTATTTGTAAGTAAGCAAGGTTACCGGCGTTAATGACCATACGAAAGGGAATAAAGTCAGTGGGCATGAGTTCCGGAGCTTCAAACTTAACGCCAGAAAAAGCACCTTGGATGGTGATGGTTCTAGGTCCGACATGATCAACTACCTCATAGTTATTGGCAACTAACCTATCATGCATTTGTTGATGAAAATATTGAGAAAGCTCTTCTAATTCTTCTAGGCTAAATTTAGCATCAGGCCCTGGTGTTACCCACATTTCGAAAGGTACCAATTTAACACGATGCATATCGGCAATCATGTCTATAGTGAAGTCTTCACTGCGATATACCTTGGTATAATCGGGGTCATAAACGTCTTCAAAACCGTCATAGTTTTTTAAAAAACCTGACTTTTGTTGATCGGTGACATTCATACAGCCACCTAAGAGTAATGTGGTTAATAACACGCTGACAATAGCTTGAATCTTCTGTGGTACTTCTAATAACATAACTATCCTAGATAAATGAATTATTTACAGCACTATAATGCTAGAATCCTAGCTTAGACGCTAAACATTTTGTGCCAATTACTGTGCCAAAAAGGACAACTTACTGCCAAAGTGGTCAATAGTGTAAATATCGATATAAAGGTACTATTAATTATAGCTACCAAGTGAGTCGCAGTGTGTGCCTTTTATCTAAGTAACCCATAGAGAATTTATGAGCCAAACAACCCTTGCCACCATCCCTCGACTTATCGCCCAAGTACTTGCCATTTATGATGTTGAAGCCAAAACAGTATTCACCTCTGCCGGAATTGATATCTCAGATGATAGCCAAAGTCGTATTCCCATGGATAAAATGGCCACTTTATGGAAACTCGCGGTACAAAAGACAAAAAATAATGAACTGGGCTTAGTGGCGGCATCACTATTTCAACCCGCTTATTTAAAAAGCATTGGTATGGCCTGGCTTGCCAGTGCTAATTTAGAAGACGGTTTAAAACGCTTTATTGCCAGTAGTCAGCTTATTAACACCGCAATACAAATCGAGTTGATTGAGCGAGATGGTGAAAATGGCAAGGAATTATTAATACAATACCAAAAGCAACTAAAGCTAGCAGATCAAGTTAAAATCCATCATTGTTCGATTGAACTGGGTATTGGTTTTTTCTTAAAGATGTTTCGTTTGGCCGCCGGTAAAAACATTCCTGCGACGGGCGTTTACTTTACCTTTGCTATTGATGAAAGCAAACAAGCTTATGAAGACTATTTTCAATGCCCGGTTTATGGCAACCAGGCAGTTAATGGCATCTCATTCTCTAAGGCACTGCTAACCGAAACCCTACCAACGCATGATGCTGAGTTAGTTGAAATGAACGAAATGGTCATCAACAAACATCTGGCTTCTATGGATAACGGTCGTACCAGCGCGAGAGTGATTAAAATAATTAATGAACTATTACCTTTAGGTTGTCCCAGTGAAGAAGTAATTGCCTATAAATTACATATGAGTAAACGCACTTTACAACGTAAGTTAAAATCTGAAGGGCAGTCATATTTACCGATATTAACCAGTGTTAGGATTATGTTAGCTAAGCAGTTTTTGAAAATAAATGATCTTTCTATAACAGAAATCGCTTATCAATTAGGTTATAGCTCACCGAGTACCTTTGCTCGTGCGTTTAAAAAACAAACCACACTATCTCCGGCAGGGTTTAAAGAAAATACAGCGGGCTAAAGTGATTTTAACCCGTTATTAATTAAACTAGTGTTATCTTATATCTCGACTATAAACGCTCAAAAGTAACGCTTGCTTGAGTAAACAAAACCGTTGTTGGCCCTTCGAAACCGGAGTCTGTTGCTATGCTTAAGTACAAAACACCATTATCACCAGTAGTGATAGTAAACGTTTTTTCTAAAAGCTGAGAATCAAAAGATTTCAAGTCAAATAACTCACTACTTGGATCACAATCAGCCAAAGTATCTGAGCCAATATCACCTAAAGTCATACCATTAACACCTTCTGCAGCATTGTTGCCCAAATCAATATTTAAACGGTAATGATCATCTCCTTCAACTCTTATTTGCAATGGTTTTTCTTTTGACAAGCCTGCTTTTACCGAAACAGCATGTGGTGCTCCACCTATTCCAAAGCAAATATTATTAACATTTGTAGCTATGGTTGTTTTAAAAACCGCACTATAATTGGTGTTAGCAGCCAGCCCTTTTATTGGCAAGTGCAACAACATGCCGGTATCATCACTCCGGTTATATGAATGCAATAGGTGACCTATGACTTCACCACCTTGTTCAAGCATTACTGTTGTTAACGGCTCATCAGCTAATTGCCATTCAAATTCTCTTCCAACAGGATAATCGAAAAACACTGTGGTTATTTCTGTTTGCGGTAATGAAAAATCGATCGATAGCCTAAAGCCTTCTGCTGACTTATCCGATTCTTTAAAAGTGAGCATAGCTTTAGTAAAATAAATACTTGTTGGCCCTTCGAAACCAGAGTCAGTTAATAAGGTTAACCATAATTCACCCTTGTCATCAGCTGTGACTTCAAAAGCATTATCGCTATTATCATAGTTTTTCAAATCATACACAGCACTAGATGGGTCACAATCATCCAAACTAGTTATGCCAATATCACCTATCGCTTGACCATCTAAGCCACCTGAAGTTTGCTGACCGACATCTAAATTTAAGCGATAAGTGTTTTCAAAGTCTAACGATGCACTCGGTTTATTTACGGATAAACTCGCCTTCACGGTTACTGCATGTGGAGCGCCGCCCATGCCGGCACATTGATCATTGACGTTGCTTGCTAATTGCATATCAAAATAAGCCTGATAATGCCTGTTAGGTATTAAACCTGAGATTTTGCGCGTAATATACATTTGCGTATCATCGCTACGGTTATAGGAATGTAAGTAATAACCTTTACCAACCTCTCCTGATGCTAGAGTAAACTCACTATTTTCTTCACCGGTTAATTCACATTGTTGCTCTTCACCAAAAGGGTAATCAGCAAAACCCAGCTGCCACTCGCCCTTTGATTCAGAAAAATCATACGAGACACTGTCAATATAGGTTATTTCTTCATCATCATTACAGCCAGTAACTAACGTACTGATTAGTACAACGCTCGTTAATTTCACAAGTGTTAGCTTTTTAATTGATTTCATTAAGGTTTTTTTCATTAATTTTGCCTTTCTTTCTTACATAAGGGAAATATACTGAATACGCAAGTTAGAATAAAAGCCGACTTGATGCGCACCATTTTACGCCATCGACTGTGCCATTTGTGCCAAAGTGCCTATTAACGGTAATCAGCAGACAAAAAAATACCGCTCACTTCTATCAACGGACAAAATGAGCGGCATTTCATTTTCTATCGTATTTATTACCATGGCAAACAGTAATAAACGTCAAAAGTTAGCTATTAGGTTTTTCCGTTTCTAGTTCTTTTTCCTTAGCTGCTTTATCAAAACGATCTTCCCAAAACGTCGCATTGGTAATGCCTAACTTTTTTGGATCAAAAGTATAGTTTTTAACACCGGCTTTTTGTTGTGCCTCGTAATCTTTTAGTGCCTTTATTGCAGGTTTTGCCATAAAGAAAATAATAAGAATACCGATAATATTAAGCCATGCCATTAAACCAACACCAATATCACCCATGCCCCAAGCTGCACTAGGCTGAGCTACTGTGCCGTAAAATACTGCTGACATAAGGATGACTTTTAAAACAAATCTTAAAGCGGGGATTTTAATGGTTCTGTTGATATAAGAAACATTATTTTCGGCAATAAAGTAATAAGCAAGTATGGTAGTAAAGGCAAAGAAAAATAACGCAATGGCAATAAAGGGTTTACCAAAACCCGTTAACACACTATCAACCGCAATCTGAGTAAATGCAGGGCCGCTGATGACTACATCAGCCGCAAGATGTTGCACGATGAAAGTACTGCTACCTTCAGGCATAACATTGTAAGACTGAGTAATTAAAATCATTAAAGCGGTCGCGGTACACACAAATAAGGTATCAATATAAACAGAGAATGCTTGTACTAAACCTTGCTGTGCCGGATGCTCAACTTCAGCAGCAGCTGCTGCATGAGGTCCAGTACCTTGTCCTGCTTCATTTGAATAAACACCACGTTTAACGCCCCAACCAATAGCAGCACCAAAGCCCGCCATAGGGGTAAAAGCATCCGTGAATATTGACATGAAAACACCCGGTAAAATATCAATGTGCAAACCAATAATAATACAAGCAATGATGATATAAGCTAACGCCATAAATGGCACCACAATTTGGGTAAAGTTAGCAATACGTTTAACGCCACCAAAGATGATAAAACCTAAGATTAGAACAATAAAGGTCGCCGCATAAACTTTAGTTAAAGGCAGGTCACCTAATGATGAAGATACAGTGCCGCCAGTACCAAAAACATTCACTAATGCATCGCCAATACCGTTAGACTGCACTACGGGTAATAACACACCACAAGCAACGATAGTTGAAATAGCAAATATCCACGCATACCATTTTTGTCCCATAGCTTTTTCAATATAATAAGCTGGACCACCACGGTAGACACCGTCTTCTTCTTCTTTATAAATTTGTGCATTGGTTGATTCAATGTATGCGGTGGCTGCGCCAAAAAATGCGACTACCCACATCCAAAATACAGCACCTGGGCCACCAAAACCAATGGCAGCAGCAACACCCGCAATATTACCGGTACCGACTCGACCCGATAACGACACTGCGAGGGCTTGAAAAGATGAAATACCTTTGTCTGAACTTTTACCCGAAAGCAATAAGCGAAACATTTCTTTAAATTGACGTATTTGCACAAAACGTGTGATTACGCTGAAAAATAAACCTGTACCTAAACACAAGTAAATTAGCGCAGGGCTCCAAATAATGGCGTTGATACTATTGACAAGTTCTTGCACGGTTAACTCCTATGATTGTTATTATTTTATTTAATTAGCTTTTTTAATCTGAAATTATAAATTTGTCCACTCACATACCCAAGCCACCTCTAGATGCTCGTTTCAGGACGACTGAGCCATTCATGGTCGAGGCGTGTGTTTCATTAATGGTGTTCCCTTAATGAACAACGCAACGATGAACGTGATTTTCTCAGACGCCCAGAATGGTTGGTTTAGAAACGCTTTATGCTACGTTATTGATTTCGACAATAGAATAACTATTCTATTCAATCAATGCCTTGCTTAAAGACGTTTCTAATTCCAGCTGAATCCTGCATCTAGAGGTGGCTTGGGTATAGTTACTCTCCCTAGCCCTAAGCGCTTTCCTTAGATAAAGAAAGGGCGAATTTTTTCAAATTCGCCCTAAGCTTTATTCATCTATTACTTATTTACGTAAGTCATCTATCATATGATAAACGCCTGTTAAGAAATCACGTCCTAACAAACTACTGCGTTCATCAGACCAACCAACGCTATAATCAGGTAGTAGGTCGTTATCTTTAAATGGCATTTCAATGGTATAAGCTAAACACTTAAATTGATTACCAACCCAGTTAGTTCCTACCGTTGGTAATGCTTTACCTGGTTCATCTTTATCATAACCACGTTCATCTTGAAATTCTGGTGTGATAGCAACCATAAATTCTTTAAATTTATCTTCTAATGCTTTATGGCGGGCATCGTAATTTACAACACCTTCACAGCCAGCAACAAAGTTTACCGGTAATGCTTCATCGCCATGCACGTCAAGGAACATATCGACACCCACTTCGAGCATTTTTTCGCGCACAAGGAAAACTTCTGGGCTGCGATCCATTGTTGGCTCTAACCACTCACGGTTAAGATTGGCGCCAACAGCATTAGTACGTAGATTACCACGAACACTGCCATCTGGATTCATATTAGGGACAATATAGAAAACGGCCTTGTTTAATAAAGCGCGGGCAACACCGTCATCTTCATCAAGTAAGCGGTCTAACATGCCTTCAACAAACCATTCAGCCATAGTTTCGCCTGGATGTTGACGAGCTGTGATCCAAATATTACGTTTACCCTCACCTTCTTCACCTATTTTAAGCAAAGTCATGTCACGACCATCAATGGTTTGACCAAGTACTTGTAGCTGACAATCAAGGTGCATTTGCGCGTTATGAATTAAGTCTTGATGACGTTCATAGCTATAAGGTGCAAAGTAGGCGAAATATACTGAGTCATGTTCAGGCGTTAACGTAATAGTAAGCTTTTCACCATCATATTGAGTTGGTACGCGGAACCAATGTTCACGGTCATAAGAAGCAACTGCTTGGTAATCTTCCCAGCCTTCTGTATAAGCAGATTTACCGGCATTGTTTAAATGCATGACATGCTCGAGGCGATCGCCATTGGCTGATAAGTCTGTTTGCAGTTTAAAGTGAAACCATTGGTAGAAATCAGACTGGTTGTCTTTTTTTATTTCTAGTTGAATGTTGCTTGCATCAGATGCATCAATAACGCGAATATTTCCGCTGTCGAAATTGTCAGTAATTTGCATAATAATTATTTCTTAATTTGCTTGGCGTAATTACACGGCTTATTTGCTCCGCATAATACCAATGAATAATTGAATAACACAGTGTACACAAACCACTGGCAGATCACTATATAGATTGAATTAAAATATTTTATAAAGAACGTAAATAAAGCCCTAATTCTGAAGAATATCCCATAGATTTACCAATAATCACATTTTCTTCATTTAAAACGTAATAACTCGGATATCCGCTGATTTCGAACGTTTGCTTAATAGCTTCATTTCCCAAGGCAATTGGAAAGGTTAATTGATGTTGACTAGTAAATGCCATGACTTCTTTATTACTGGTAAAGTCCATAGCAACGGCGATCACGTCAAGTTGCTCATTTTTTTGATATAAGGCTTGTAAATTTCCTATGCTGGCATGACAGACCTGACACCAAGGCGCGAAGAAATACAAAATAGTGGTCTTACCTTGTGCGTTTAATGACACGGTCTCGCCCATCAAAGTCGGCACCTTATCAATATTGACACCTTGATTAGACGTGACAACTTCAGCTAACGGCGTATTAGTCGCTAACATGCTGGTTTCTCGTAAAAAAGAAAGCAGTTGAAAGGCCACTAAAAAGATAATGGCTTGAATAGAAAAGCTGCGTAACAAGGGAGATTCCTGTAATAGTCATTGTATCTAGCTTAATAGACCCGGCAACCCTTAATTATATTTTGTAAAAACTGTCTGACTTTGTAATCAAACTTATTGCCAGCCGTTGACATGAGTTTTGTACACAATCTATTTGATGTGTTGGCTCAATGATTTAGTTGTTGGCATGTTCAATATAGCTTTTAATATCGTTAAGGTCTTTCTCTAGCATGTTCACCATGTTTTTTTTAATAAAGAAGCCCATGATTACTGATACGCCTCGGATAAACAGAGAGTCAGAGGTAGCCGAAAATCGCACGGTGAGTAAGGTTTTATCATTATTCACCTCACTTCCTCCATCTGTATTTACATCCTTTTTTATATCACTTTCTACACTACTAAGCGCCATAGTAGTTAAATATATTGCCTGACCATTTTCTGCTCGTGTTGAGAAAGAATCTTGCTCTGCACATTCTGTTATCCACATTGTTTCAGCGGCGGGTTTACCAAACATTTCCCGCGTTTCTGTCCATTTAAGGCCAATTAGGCCTTCATATGGTTGATGAATAATAGTTAAATCGATAATGCCAGTAATCATTTTTGTACAGTTTTTAATGTCAGTTATCGCCGCCCACACAGTAGCTTTAGGGCTATTGATTTCTATCGCTACTTTAATATTCATGGTTACGACCTTTAAAATTTAATTGGCACATCACACTAACTATTGTTCATGCCTTAGTTTGCCTGAGCAACGGTACTTTGTATAACAGTCAGATTAATAGGTTAACGCTGTTTTAGTGCCGCCACAGCTAAACCCGAGGTTATAAAGGTTAAGCCCGCACCAACATTTAAACCATTGATGACTTTAGGCTTATCTTGCAAGTAAGCGGTAAGTTTAGATGAAAATATTCCCATTAAAGAAAAGCCAACGCTGGTTAACAGTGCAAACCAAACACCATAAACAATCATTTGCGCAGTAACAGAGCCTAACTCTGGATTAACAAACTGAGGAATAAATGCTAGTACAAACAACCCTGGTTTTGGGTTTAAGGCCGCCGATAAGAAACCTGTACTGAAAATTGTTTTAATCGGTTGTTTACTGGCCGGAGTTAGATTTATTAAGCTACGAGACCTTAGTACCTTTATCCCTAACCAAATGAGATAAGCGGCGCCGATTAATTTGACCACCATAAAAGCTATCGCTGAGGTCTGAATGAGTAAAGTCAGTCCAAAAGTCGCGGTCATCACGTGAAATAAAATACCCGCACCGGAAGCAAAACCTGAGACACAAGCCGCTAACTATCCTTGGCTGAGCCCTCTGCCTATAGCCAGTATATTATCGGGCCCTGGTGATATTACTAAGAGTAAACAAGCCAGTGTATATGTAAGCCAAACTTCACTAGGAAACATTTAATACCTCAACGAATTGTAATTATAAAAATCATACTTTTACTTAGCGACTTTATTTAGCAACAAAAGTTTTATTGATAATACGCCAGTTATTGTCACGCTTATACATAACTAAATAGTCAATATAATGTGATTTCGAGGTTTTGAAGTCTAGTTTTACCATGGCCATTTTATCATCAACAATATCAACGGATAAAACCTTGCCATGCCAGGTATCTTCAGTTTTTTTCTTAAAGAAACCTGAAAATTCTTGTAAGGTCAGGCTTCTGATACTTTCCTTACCTGTTTCTTTGTTAGTTGTGATCATTTTTACATGGCCAAAGTCCAAATCAAAGGCTTTGCTAAAAAGTTGCTGGTCACCAGTTGCCATGGCATTAAAGTAATTATAGGCAGTATCAACAACGGCTTTATATTCGTTACTTGTCAGTCCTTTAGCATGATTAGGTAGTGACATTAGGCCTAGAAAGAGTAGCGTAGCTATAACGGTTAATTTTACTTTTGACATTTATTTAGTCCCTTTAAATACTATGGCGTTTGAGTGTTACTCAAACTTGAGTTAAGGACTCTATTTGATAGGTAAACGTTAAGAAAATAAAGGGCTGCAATTGTAATAATTTATGACTGCTTATTTATATCCATTATTGTTTAAACGATATTATAAAAGTCATTTATTCAAAGTAGGTAAACCGATTAACTACTCTTACAAGGTCACTTGGTAAACATCGACATTAAAGCCACGAAATTTCGTTGCCTTAATTAGGGCAAACCCCGTTCTTTTGACCACCTTTACCGAACTAACATTGTCAGACTCGATCAAAGCTGATACTGATTCAAGGCCCAAAACCATTTTAGCAAAAGCAAGTACAGCCAGTGTTGATTCAACCGCGTAGCCTCTACCTTGGTGCTCGCTCGCCAGGCGGTAATTAATATGAATAACATCTTCGTTATCAACTTGATGATTATTCAAACCACAAACACCAACAAAGACATTATCTTCTTTACGGTATACTGCCCAATGTCCATAACCATTGGCTAGGTATTGCTGCTGACAGTTGGCGATATAAGCGAGAATTTGTTTCTCCGTATGAATACCAACGGTAGAGTATTTCATCACATCCGGACTAGATAACACTGTTGCTAGGTTTTCAGCATCGTCATTGCTGATTTTACTCATCACTAGACGGTCTGTTTCAAAAAGTATCAACAAAAACTCCTCAATGTTTATTCTCTAAGCATGGTATTTACTAAAAATTATTTCCAATTTAGCTATCAATTAGTTATGAATTAGCTTTGATATTAAATACTTTTCTTATACAAGTTGACACTAAAAATGAAACGATGAAACCGACCACAAAATAGAGTACTACTGCGATAGTCGCGAGTTCTGAATCATAGATTTGACCACTTTCAAGTAAACATTTAGCGGTAGCGTAGTCAAACGAGCCGGCATTATCTAGGCATTCATCAACAATTAAAAAAGTATGTAACGCCCAAATGGCAAATAGACTGGTAAAAACACCAACAAGTGTTGGTATAAGTGTTCGATTCATATGTGTATAAAAACCTAAGCTAGAGAATAAAGAGAGTCAAGATTAACAGAGATAGCGTAATAGATAAAACAAAGCGATGCCGGCTTGGGGTGACGGTTACCGACCTTAGTCACTAAGCGTATAGCCTTACAAAAACTATTTATTCTTATGACCAAAGAGCCAAAGTAACGATGACTCAAGTAATTGTCCACCATGGATTAAGTTATGCCCTTCACTGCCAAACTCAAATTGGTAGTCATAGTTTGTAAACTTAAGCGCTGCTGCCATGAGTTTATTACCTAATGGCCAACTGCCGTATTTAGTATCCAAATCATTTTCTCCACTTTGTAAAAATATACGAATGGCTTTTGGGTCTTCGGTTCTAATAAGACTTGGATATTGTCCGCCGCCTCTTATATCAACAAAACTTCCGCAATGACTTATAACATTGCCAAATAAATCTGAGCGATTCCAGGCAACCGTCCAAGCACAAATACCTCCTGAGCTAAAACCCACCATAGCTCGACTCTTCGGGTCCTGAGAGATATTAAGTCCAGCTAAAGCCTCAGGTAATAGTTCGTTAATAAGAAAACGGCCATATTGATCACTAATGGTATCGTATTCAAAGCTGCGTTGTCCATCTGGGTGATGTTCCGGCTTGGTTGGCTTTTTAACTATGCCTGGATTAATAAAAACACAAACCGTCGCTGGAATTTTGTTAGCTGCAATAAGGCTATCAATCAAAAGATGAGCTTTCATCGGCTTAGCTTCATCAATATAGTAATAGCCATCTTGAAACACCATCAAATTAGCAGGAGTATCTTTGACAAGCTGCTCTGGAATATAAAGCCAGTAATCTCTAGTGGTTCCTTGATAAATAGCGCTATCGAAGCTGTGTTTTGTTAATTGATATGCCATATTCCTTTAATTTGTTCCTTGATGCTAATTTTATAAAAAGCTCTGTAAAGATAATTTTTACGGTATAGAAGTAGCGTATTGCACTGTACTTAATCATTCATTCAATGCTGAGTGAGCCATGTGCAGTGCCGTCGAGTAAGCGCTACTTATAGATATCTGGTTGATGTAACTCCATAAAAGAGATGGGTGTATTTAATGCTTTAAAGCCAAACTACTGGTAGCAAGCACCATACGACGGATCCCTTGTAATTTCGGATGCTCAATAATTTCTTTCATTAGCCACTTACTTATTCCTTTACCTCTATGCTCTCCTACTCACACCTTTATCTTTCAATGAGTAACTATGTTATAGCCGATTCACAGAGTAAACAAGATCAAGTTAGCTTATTATAAGCGCCTGCCTGTAGATAAAAAATGCATCCAATCCGTTCGATTTCTTTTTTTACTTTCATGTATCGCCCGCTGATAATCATAAGGCACTTTAATATTACTAACACTCCATTTAGAAGCAATACGCTCAATTATTGAGTAGGATGCATGGTTAGTGAAGTTTTCCATAGAATGGATTATAGGCTCGTCATCAGTATAGGCCTGAAGCCCGACACTACCTGGATTTACAATAAGTTGACCACTACTTAAACTTACGGCTCTTGGTGTATGAGTATGTCCGCAGCATATTAATTTGGAGTCTTGTCCGTTTAGTAAACCGATTATGTCTTTATCAGGACGAAGAGCAGCAAAGCCTTGACTAACATCTTCAAGTAAATAAATTAAATCGTCAGTGGGTGTACCGTGACAAAAATAGACCTCATCGTTTAATTGCCTATCAAAGGGCAATGACTTCATCCATGTTAATGGCTCATGCCCCAGGTCATCTAAAATGAATTCCATGGTAGGGTTTGTCTCAATTTCATCCTCTGTAGCTTGAAAAATTTGTCGGTCTTGATTACCACATATGGTAACAAACTCATGGGCCATTAAAAGTTCATAGGTGGCTCTAGGTGCGATGGGACCATAAAGGATATCGCCTAGATTGGCCATTAAATCTACACCTCGTTTTTTAATATCGTGAATAACCGCATCGAGTGCATAAACATTACTATGGATATCTGATAGTACGGCAATTTTCATTAAAATTCCTTTGAAGCTCAGCTAAATAGCTATAGATTTTTACCGTTTACAATACGCTATTCGTAACCAATTAAGGAGAAAACCTCAAAGACGAAAACCACAGCACTTAAGGTAGCAAAAATTAGAAAACAAAAAGGCACTGAACTATTGTCCAGTGCCTTTTTTAATTAATAAGACTCGTCCTGACTAAGGTAGGCTCGAAGTACATTATTTTGCTTAACTAGCTGATAGCCTAACTTGTACTTTAGAATATGTTCTCAGTAGTGGCCTAGCTATTACTCTAGCTAACAACTTAACTGCTTAGGCTACTTATCAAGCTATTTACCCATGATACGTGTTTTAGCATTGGCTGCCATAAAGGTAAATACCGCATAAGTTGCCACGTTTTGACGTAATTTTTCCGGGTCTATTTTATCCAGGGTATCATCCGCGGTGTGATGATAATCAAAGTAGTCAGTACCATCTTGCGATAATCCAAAGGCAGGAATGTTAAACGGGCGAAATGGAATTAAATCTGGACCGCCACGTGCAGAGTTTTTAGCTAGATACTCAACATCAAGAGATTTCAACATAGCCGCAATATCGCTAACCAAAGACAGTGACCTGGTATGAACATTGGAATCAAACGCCCATATTTTATCAGCGCCAAAGTCAGACTCTGCTGCTGCCACTATATTTCTAAGGCTATTTTTATTGGCTTTAACATAAGCTTTAGCGCCCCATAAACCAAATTCTTCTGCAGCAAACAATACCACACGTATACTGCGTTTAGGCTGACCTTTTGATACCGATAGTTTAGCTGCAGCCATTGTTATAGCAACACCTGCGCCATCATCTAATGCACCAGTACCTAAATCCCAAGAGTCTAAATGACCACCAATCAGTACATGCTGCTCTGGAAATTCTGTTCCGGTAAACTCAGCGATTACATTATAAGAAGTGCCCTCGCCCATCGATTTTGCTTGCACATTAATATTGATAGTTACTGGCTTACCTAAAGCAACTAAGCGATGTAATTGGTCGGCATCGGCATTGGATATGGCAGAAGTAACGATTTTAGTAACGCCGTCTTTATAATGACTGCCACCTGTATGAGCAAAGCGATGATAAGCAGTGCTTACCGATCGCATCACATAACCAATTGCGCCTTTTTGTGCTGCCACCACAGCGCCTCGACTACGAGCCTGAACAGCGGGACCATAACCATTGCCATCACGGTCTCGGTTCATTCGATAGTTTATAAAAACAATTTTACCTTTTGCGGCATCTTCCGGCGCATTTTCTAACTCCGCTAAGGTTTGAAACTCAATCACTTGTGCTTGAATACCAGCTTTAGGCGTACTTATGCTATTACCCAAAGCCGTTATGTGTAGCGGTTGCGGCGAGGGGCTGACAATAGCCGCTGACTCAGAATAACGAATCCATTTAGGAAAGGTCGCTGGCTCGGTCCATACTTTGTCAAAGCCCATGGCTTTAAACTTGGCAACAGCCCAGGCAACTGCAGCCTTATCGCCCGGAGTGCCCGGCATTCTCGGGCCAACTTCCGTTGTTAACGACTCAACAAGGTTCCAGGCTAAATCACTTTGAAGGGCCTGCTGTTTTATCTGTTCAACTTGCGCTAATTGTTGGGTTGAAAAGTTATCTGATTGGGCATGAGCTGTTGCAGCATTAAAACTTAATGATGCAAAAAGTAGCCCTGATAACATTGAAGTAAATCGATTATTCATAGGTAAAGCCTACAGGTATGTGAGTAAGTAAAAGTTACTTATCTAAATGTTTGTTTTTATATTATTTTAATGAACAATATATGGCTGACTAACGCTGCTTAGCGTTTTTTCTTTTTCATGCTAACGACATCTCGCGCTATGGCCAGTAGTTCAGGTGAAATATCATCGGCACCGGCTTTAATTAACTTACTGACATCGCCCGAAGAAAATAGTGAGCCACGTTCAGATTTTACCCCTAATGATCTGACAAAATCTTTTGTCTTTCCTGTACTCGCGGTATCAATATACTTAAAAATAACTTGTTCATTAAAGCTTTGTGGCTCTTGCTTTAAGGTCTCAATTGTTTCGCTAAGCGATTTCATTTCAGACTCTAACGATGCAATTAATTCAGCGGTATTATTATAAGGTTTCATTAAATTATTTAGCTCTTAAGGGGTAGCGGATGATACCAAAAGGCACCTTCTCTACAATAGCAACAAGTCAGTATTAACCTGTATGGATAAGGCCATTATACAGCGAATGAAAGTGAGTAAATAGCGAGTTTACGCTAAGTAGTGCTTTATTGATGACAAAAAAGAGGCCATTGAGGAAAGGAATGTGAACAGACAAGGTGTTTTTTGATTATTTGAGAGCATGTTACACGCTAAAAACTTTAGCAATGAAGTAGTTTTTCAAGCTTGCCTGGTTAATTCCCCCCCTGTCTTCTTACTAAGAACTCTCAAAATATCCCGCCAAGAAACGATACCAACAGGTTTATTGCTTCCCTCACTTAAGGCTATTCCTTTAAGTAAATCTCTATCTGAAATAATACCAAACAATTGTTCAGTTTCTACTACTAAAAGATAATGAAAACCCAGCGCTTCAAAAATACCTTTTACTTTACTAATTGGATTGTCGAATTTGACTGTAACCACATTAGTACTCATCAATAACTTAATCTTCATGATGTTGAAATAAATAGATAACTCAAGGGTACTATAATGCTCTAACGGTCTAAGTTCACGAGTTAAAATCATTTAAAAAAATGGGCGATTGCGAAGCTAAAGCAGACAAAGCCATTTTGTAGGTTGACGAGATAAATAGGCGACTAAAGCGTTATATTTGTTAGAAGCTAATCATTGAAATGTAATCACTTTAAGTAAGGCTTGTAGTCAATGATCTTATATTTTCTGTTCAATTCTTCAAGTAGTGCTTTATTACTACTTAAGAACTCATTAAATTCTTTAATAATTTCAGGATGTTTTATTGTTGAAAAATAATAATCATAAACTTCGTATTCATATTTTTTATCGATTACGGCAATATCAACCGATTCACCAAGTTCTTCTAGGTAATGACGGATAACACTTGGCTCTAAGTTAATCCCGTCAATCTGTTTTGCTAGCAGCTGTTGAATTAGTATTTTAGTTGAAGCATCTTCATATAATTTAACTTGTCCATTTCTAATTTTATCGATCCAATTTGTAGAATAGAAGCCTAATAATGTACCAAGTTGCTTAAATTCTGATTTGTTTTTTTTTAGAGATGATTTTAAAACGGTAGTTCCTGCGACTAGCTTTATAGTTGATTCACTAAAGGTAAACTGTTCTTTTAATGAGGGATTTGAGTACCAGCGTGAATTGTCTGGATATTTGAAATCAATTTTTTTTTCGAGCAACCATCTTTCGAAGCGTTTAATTGGTAAGAGTATATAGGTAAATTTATACCCTTTCGAAGCAGCAAAACTATTCAATAATTCTTTAGAATAGGTATCACGATTTGACTTAAATTCATACAATGGGTAATAAGATACGTCTTCGACACCTATAAAAAATTCTTGTGCATGGGAGTTTTGAGGGTGAAGGACAGTCAAGAAACAAAATAGAAAAAGTCGGATTATTTTAGTTTTCTTATCTATTATTCCCATTTTATTTTACCTATAAACGTTTATTAATTACGCAGTATCAGTATTGCATAATTGATAAAAAATACCATACGAAGTAAGCCCTTAGATAGCTTGATTAAACTCTTTCAATTTCATCATGACTTCTTATGTATTTTACATAGCATAGTTAACCTTTTCTATGCAGCCAAAAACGTCCGCTTTTAACGATCCGTTCACCTAAACAGCAACCAATAGCTAATGTCTTCAATGCGCACCAAGAAGTCCTTAACGGTGACCTGTTTTTAGTTGATCATTTGATTACGAGCTAAGTGGCAGTTTAGATACAATAGCTGTCGACATTCATGTTTAGACTAGAGTATTACAAGTCAGTTGTTGGCAGCTGAATGGCAATGTGATTCGATACCAATTATTGAAGGGATAAATTACTAAAGTCGTATTTAGTTAGTCTCCGATGAAATAAACCCACCAACAATTTCTATGGTTATTACTTCTATGTCGCTTAAGGCAGACTCAAATCCGTGCTTTCTTATTTTAGTATCACCTAATATCTAGGTTAAATTCTCATTTACCCAACAATAAACCCAGATGATAAACTCGACTAATGACATGTTGTAAATCGCTTCATAATGTTTTTTGGCGAGTACTATATAAAGCTAGAGCATGCTTTTTTAACTATAATAACTAAATTTAAAGTCGAGCACGGTGTTAAATTATTTATTCGATAAATTTGAGTTACTTGTACGAGTGATAATATTTCTGTAAATGTATGAAAAAAATATATTTTTATCAACAAGAGCCTATACTAGATTTCTTTTTAGTGTTTAACACTACGTTTTTCAACTTATCATTCTAAGGAGAGGCCCACTTGGTTTCTATAAGTAAAAAGGTCTTGCTAGGCTACTTGCTCGTGTTAATTGTTGCTATTGCAGCTTCGGTGACTTTGTTTGGCGCGGCAAGTGAAGTAAAACAGCGGACTAGCCAATTCATTGGCGAAACGCTACCTGAGTTGAATGACTTACAGCAAGTAAAACAATCATTAGATGCTATACAAATAGCAGCATATGGCCTGTATGGCACAATGATCGAAGCAGATGAATTTGCCAATATCATCAGTGAAAACAGTCAGCATTTTGAACGTTTACTGGTGGCCAATGGTGCCTTAGCATCTCATCAAGAGCATCGAGCAATAGTTGATAAAATTCAGTTACTCAGTTCTGTTATGAGCCGTCTTCAGCGAGTTATGACTGCTGATGAGGTTGATTGGGATGGTGCTCGAGTTATCTTAGTTGAAGTCGACACACAGGCAAGAAGTGTATCTGAAAAATTAAGTGAAATTAGCAATGATGTCAGCCTTTATGCCAGTAACAGTTCAACAGCTATCCATACCGAAATAGCCGAAATTCAATTTTTGGTATTAGCATTGCTGGCCAGTATAGTGACAGTCGCAGGGGTTGCTTATACCCTTTCTCATAAAAAAATAGCCTTACCTATTCGAGAGCTGGCCGAAGAATTAGATCATGTAGCGCAAAGTTATGATTTAACAAGAGTTGTACCAGAGCGGTCTAATGATGAAATTGGCTTGGCTGCGGCAAGTGTTAATCGTCTGCTTAAGGCTTTTAATAGTGGTATTAC
Source organism: Colwellia sp. (assembly GCA_022969215.1). Taxonomy (GTDB): domain Bacteria; phylum Pseudomonadota; class Gammaproteobacteria; order Enterobacterales; family Alteromonadaceae; genus Colwellia. The sequence goes on from JALJPA010000053.1 coordinate 22,033, forward strand.
TGATGTCAGAAATATCGCCAATAATATCAATGAATTGGTTAATGTACTCGGGGCTACTTCTGAAAATGCTGATGTGCAAGTTAACTTATTAAATGAGAAAATAGAGTTGTTGTTATCAAGTATGATGACTTTGGAAAACCAGATAGCGCAAGGTTTTGAGCAATCGAACAACGCCTCTGAGCAAGCAATGTCAGGTGCGCAAGCGGTTGAAGACGGAGCACAACAAGTAGCTAAAACGTCAACAAGTATTTCTTCATTAGCGAGTGATATTGAAGTTTCATCTGAAATGTTAATTGAGTTACGTAAGTCGGGTGACCAAGTTTCTACTGTGGTGAGTACTATTGCGTCAATTGCCGATCAAACTAACTTATTAGCCTTAAATGCCGCGATAGAAGCGGCAAGAGCTGGCGAATCTGGTCGCGGCTTTGCTGTGGTGGCAGATGAAGTACGCACCCTTGCTACGCGTACTCATCAATCAACGATTGAAATAAATGCTATGCTAGAAGGCATCGTCAGCGCCATTTCTCAAATCGTCACATCTATGGAACATAACCAAATTCAAGCCGACAAAGCGGTTGCTTTGTCGCAAAAAACAGTGGAATCGCTGTCACTCATTCAATCAAGCATATTAAGCTTAAGCAGTGTCAGTTCTGAGGTGGCCAATCAAGCCGAGCACTCACACCATCAAGTTGTTGATATGCGCTCATGGGTTGAAGACTTTAAAACGGTAGGTGATGCGGTTTGCCAGGGCAGTATGAAAAGCCGAGACACTTCACTGAAGATGACTGAATTAGCTGTTAGTTTTAACAAGTCAGTTGAACGCTTTCGCACTTAATTCAGGTAATTAAAATAGTAGAATCGTAGCTGGGTAAAGCTCGTGCCAGTTGCTTACTCAGGTCGACTTTGTAGTATAAACAAGTCATTTTACAGTGTGAATTTTTACTACTATTTATGTTTTCAAAAAGGCAACTATTATCCTTTGTAATGTAGTCAGCAATGTCTTCTTTTAGCGATAAGCCACAGCTTTGTGCTCTGGCGCTAAATGGGCATACCTTAGTGTCATTTTAAATCACTATGACCTAACAACTCTCTAACCGTATTTAAATCGACACTTGCCGTCACTAATTTACTGTCAAAGTGGTGTCTTAAATCATAAAACCTAAAATTGTGATTTGTGATTTGTGATTTGTGATTTGTACTTCATCTAATAAAGCTCCCCCACACATAAGGAAAGTCTTTTAGTGGGGCATTGTTTTTTATCTTCGGGCACTAAACTCTTATCACTAGTACAGCCAGCTGTTATTTATCCTTATTAATTAGCTTGTTATATTTATTGTTTAGTGGCGTTATTGATATGTTTTGTTAAAGACTCTACTTGAGCATCACAATATTTTTTTTGCTCACCCAGCATCTCGGAGCACTTTTTACTTGAAGTAGAACCTTCAACCGTATGAGCTACAATTTCTAAAATACAGTATGCATCTGCTCTACTACAACCAGGTTCATAAGAGTTTGGCGTGTGACGAGAAGAACAACTACTGAGTGTTATAAGTACACATATAAAGAGAGTTTTAGTAAGTGACATAGAGTATTACGCCTATTTTTTTTCTGTTTGAGTGCCTAGTTATTTTCAGCATAAGATAAACCAAACACGACACGAGTTTAAAGGCACCCGCAATATACAAACCTGTCGTGAACTTTTGAGCTACTCATCACTGGATGAAAAAAATTACTTAAGGCATATAACGCCACAATAAGCGGCTAAGTAATTATTGCCTAAAATGTGTTCCTAAATAAAACGTAACCAACTGTTAAGTGTCTTAGTTACTTTTTTACGTGTTTCTACCAGCTTTAAATTGTGCCACACCATCTAGTGGTGTTAGCCAGGAAAGTCTCGTTCGAACGAATATCTCTTCATCAACTTTGATTGAAGAGGGGTCGTCTAATGTCATTGCGTTAATTTCTGCTTCATTGCTACAACCAACACCCTCCCACTTTAAATACGTTCCGCATTTATTGCAGAAAATCCTGCTCGCTGTATCACTAAAAGCTATAAGGCCAGTCGGTTTTTTAAGCCATTTAAATTGATGACTCGGAACTACAGTAAACACTGAAAAAGGTGCTCCAAGATGCTTTTGGCAATCAATACAATGGCAATTTAGAGTGTTAGCCCCTAATAGATCAATTTCATACCGCGAAAAACCACAGCGGCAACCGCCTTGTTGGATGTGACTCATATTTTCTCCAAAACCATTCAATAGAGCGTCTGAATTAAAGCCAGACGCTAAAACTTGCAACTCAACGCCTCATTAAGAGGTGAAAATAGTTGGTTTAATTAAGCGACGCAGGAGTAAGAAATCACTGCTTTTTTCTGCTTTAATGACTTGTTATCCGTTTATTCACGACTACTTAATTGATAATGTCTTTCAACGTTCTTAGTTACTTCACCCCATTTAGATGACTTAACTCTTGCTTGGTGATTATCAAAGGCCGTTTGGTCTACGAACTCTTCGTATACACTAAACTTATGAGGATTTATTTCATCTGGTGTGACTGTAAAAGTTAAACAACCAGCCTCTTTTAAAGTAAGTCTTTTATGGATAATTAATTCGTTTTTAACTACCTCGAGATCCGAATTTGGTACCACTATAAATCCTTGTAATATAACTTTAGCCAACACTGAACTCCTGAAACGTATAACGCCCCACTAAGAGGCTTTTAATAGTTGGTTATAATGTGAAGCGAAGCGGAACCTAACCAACTGTTAAAAGTCCTGCTTGAGTGGCTTGTTATGTGTAAATTACTCTTTATCTTTTAAACTTGATCTACGTTGAGCAATAAATTCTTTGTATTCTAAGTCTGAATCTTGATGCAGAACTTTTTCAAAGGTGCAGCATAAATTCCAAAGTGCTCTTTGTTCAGACTGGTCGATAATATCGAGTTTATCGGTATCACTAAACCTACGAGTTAACTCGAATAATACCCAAGCTTCATCTTCAGTAAGCTTTATATCAATATCCTTGCTCATACTTTGCCTTTACACATAACGAATGATATGGACTCCCCTACCAAACGGCATCTATGTGCCATATTGAAAGTGTAAGCATTCAATCAAAGGAGAGTCCATATGTCTTTAATTAAAGCTGTTGGCATCGATTTAGCCAAACTTGTTTTTAGTATTCATGGTGTTGATGAACATAGCAAGTGTAAATTACGTAAAACTATCAAACGAAACAACCTGTTAGCGGAAGTTGCAAAGTTACCACTCTGCATTATCGGCATGGAAGCCTGCTCGGGTGCGCATTACTGGGCGAGAGAATTTACCAAGCTCGGTCATGATGTCCGTATCATGGCGTGTAAATTTGTTATTCCCTACCGACAAAATGAAAAAAATGATGCTAATGACGCTGAAGCTATTTGTGAAGCCGTCACTCGACCAAAAACACGATTCGTTAGTATAAAAAGCGAAGAGCAACAAGCCGTACTTTGTTTACATCGTATTCGCCAAGGCGCAATAAAGGATAGAACAGCACGGATAAACCGATTACGAGGGCTACTGGCCGAGTTTGGCATCATCATGCCTAAAGGTCGTTATCCTGCACAGAACGCCATTGCTGGTATCTTAGAGGATGGTGAAAACAATCTACCTTTCATTGCTCGTGAATTACTCAATGATTTATGGCAAAGCATCAAAGGTTTAAATGATGAAATACTCAAATACGATAGAAAGTTACACGCACTAGCTAACCAATTGAAAGACGCTAAACGGTTAATGAGTATTCCTGGTATTGGTTAAATTACTGCAACAGCAGTGGTTGCAACGGTCAATGACGCTAAACATTTTGACACCAGTCGTTCATTTGCAGCATGGATTGGTTTAGTACCAAGGCAATACTCTACTGGCGGCGTTGCTCGGTTAGGTCACATTAGCAAACGAGGCGAAAAGCATATTAGTACCTCACTGATTCATGGCGCATGAGCCGTTATTGCTAACTGTAAAAACAAA
>JALJPA010000054.1 GCA_022969215.1 Colwellia sp.
AACAGCAAACCAGCCGCGCCAACTAAAAGCATCCGCAGCATAGAATTCAATGATTGCTCTGTTATCTTCACTTGGCGCCGTAGCAATACCTGCGGGCTGTCTACTCGCTGTACGCCAATCATTATTGGAACAAGCGCTGATAAGTAATACAACGCAGAGTATACTCAAAACTCTAAAAACTCTCATATATCATTCCATACACAGGTTGACTGATTAATTTCGATTGCCCTTACATCACGTACATCACGTAATCTGGCTTAGCTTCACTTAACATAATTTAGTTTAATTTAAGAAAAGCTAACAGCTATTTAATGAACCGAAAATAATGAACGGAAAATAAAATTAGCTTAACTCTTTTATTGCCCGTCCTATGCCATCAACCGTTAACGGAAACATTTTACTGTCAATCAACTCATTGATCAGCCCTATAGAATGATAATAAGACCATTGCGCTTCAGGCTGCGGGTTTAACCAGGCTATTTTACTAAAATGGCTAGTTATTCTATTCATATAATCAGCCCCTGGCTTTTCATTCCAATGTTCAACACTGCCGCCAGGATAGGTAATTTCGTATGGCCCCATAGTGGCATCACCGACAAAAATCACTTTATAATCTGAGCCAAAGGTTCTGATGATTTCTTCAATATCGATGGTTTCGGTGCGGCGTCTTTGGTTGTCTCGCCAAACTTTTTCATAGACACAGTTATGAAAATAAAAGAATTCTAAATGTTTAAATTCACTATGCGCTGCTGAAAATAACTCTTCGCAAGTATGAATGTATTCATCCATAGAGCCACCAATATCAAAGAACATCAATACTTTTACCGCGTTATGGCGTTCTGGCTCCATGTGTACATCGAGCATACCGCCATTTTTTGCCGTTGCGCTTATGGTAGTATTGATATCCAGCTTTTCACTGGCACCAGTACGGGCAAATTTCCTTAACTTTTTCAGTGCTAGCTTGATATTCCTCGAGCCTAGTTCGCGGTCTTGGTCAAAGTTTTTAAACTCTCGTTTATCCCAAACTTTTACTGCGCTGTTGTTGCGGTTTTTATCTTGCCCTACTCTAATACCTTCAGGGTTATAGCCATAAGCACCAAACGGTGATGTACCACCGGTACCAACCCATTTACTGCCGCCAGCATGGCGTTTTTTCTGCTCTTCAAGTCGCTCTTTTAGCGTTTTCATTAGCTCATCAAGGCCGCCTAGCGCCTTGAGCTTTTCTTTTTCTTCAATGCTTAACTGCTTTTCAAACTCTTTTCTTAACCAATCTTCCGGTAGAAGCTTGTCAAAGATATCAATTTGTTCAATACCTTTGAAATATTCAGCAAAGGCACGATCATACTTATCATAATGAATTTCATCTTTAACCATGACTATTTTGGCCAGGTTATAAAATTCATCAACATCAGCAAATATGACCCCTTGCTTTAATACAGCGATTAAATCTAACAGCTCACGTAAGCTACACGGCACTTTGTGCTTTTTTAGTGCGAGAAAAAAATCAATAAACACGGCTATATTACCTGTTTCTGCGGCTCATAAAGGCGAGCCTTTCTATTAACGAAACGTCTTGCTCATTTTTCAATAAGGCGCCAAATAGTGGAATAATGTCTGATTTATTGTCCATTAATACCTCTTGCGCAATATCATCAGCCATCAGCAGTTTTAACCAATCAATTAATTCTGACGTTGACGGTTTTTTCTTCATGCCCTTTAATTCTCTTAACTCAAAGAACACGTCTAATGTCTGTTTTAAAAGATCTTGTTTAACATGGGGATGGTGAACGTCGATAATTTGCTGCATTTCAGTTTTTGTTGGGAACTTAATGTAGTGGAAAAAACAGCGTCTTAAAAATGCATCTGGTAATTCTTTTTCATTATTTGAAGTAATAATGATGATCGGTCTTTGTTTTGCTTTAATAACCTGTTGGGTTTCATAAACAAAGAATTCCATTTTATCGAGCTCTTGCAATAAATCGTTTGGAAACTCAATATCCGCTTTATCAATCTCATCGATAAGTAAAATAGGTCGCTGTTCTTCTTCGAACGCCTGCCATAACTTACCTTTAATAATATAGTTGCCAATATCGTTTACCTTTTCATCACCAAGTTGGCTGTCACGCAAGCGTGAAACCGCATCGTATTCGTATAAACCTTGTTGCGCTTTTGTAGTCGATTTGATGTGCCATTGGTACAACTTACAATTGAGGGATTTTGCTAATTCTTCCGCTAATTGTGTTTTACCTGTGCCGGGCTCGCCTTTAATTAATAAAGGTTTTTCAAGGGTGATTGCGGCATTAACGGCTAAACGAAGCTCGTCTGATGCAATGTAATTTTCAGTACTTTTAAACATGTTGTTACTACCTATTGAGAGCCTGATGATAATCTATGAAATGACATGCTATACCAAGAGATCTTAAGTAAAAGGTCATTGATATTATCATTGTAAATTAACTTATGATTTATTTGTTCTGAAGAAAAGACGCAAGCTGTTCGTTACCCGTCTTTAATTTCAGAACATTTCTGCAGGAAATAATAACACCAATAAATGCCAGTAAAAACAGCAAAATCAAACAATCGTTTTAATTAGCTGTTTTTATTTAAATAATGGGTAAGTTGAATCTGCAGGTTTAACCTGTATGGTGAAGTACAAAAGTTGTGCCGTTGTCGCAGTGTTTTAGCAAGATTTATTACCGCAGCTATTGAGGGGCAGTCCTATATTGCCTACAATAGCGCATAATTTATTTACTACAGGTCACGAACATGAACGACACTACATCAAAACCAACTTTACCGGATCACCTTTCAGGTAATCCTCGTAGCCCTCACCATGATGAAGAAGTTTTCGAGCACGAAATTGGCATTACCCTTAACGGCAAAGAGCGTTTCGATGTTGAAGAATATTGCATCAGTGAAGGTTGGGTAAAAGTGCCGTCTAAAAAGGCATTAGACCGTCGCGGTCAACCGCTTATGATGAAGATGAAAGGTACTGTTACAGCGTTTTATCGTTAAGAATTAGCTAAAAATCACCTAACAGCTATCAATGAAAACCGGTTACCTTTTTCCAGTACAGTTTACTAGGTAATCTCGGCATTAGTTGCTACTGACTGATATTAGTTATAGTCAGATGAGCTTTACCTAAACTCATCTGACTATTTTTAAACGGCTATAGCAGCTTAATTTTTTACTTAGTGCTTTTTTATAAACTCAGCATCCGCTTTTTCAATCTTGCCAAATCAATCGCATTTGACCTAACTGTAAGCTTAATATGATCACTTTCATACTCTTCCTTGGTGACACTCATTCTTGAGCGAATTTCACCTATGATACCGTTAGCCGTGTAAGGAACAATAATCTCTTCTTCGATCATCTCGTCCTGTGCAATGCCAACGATATATTTATGCAATTTTTTTACATCTGCAGGATTTCGAGCAGATGTCATCATGGCTTCAGGAAATTCTTCCATCAGTGCTTGTTGTTGTTCAGCACTTAGTAAATCTGATTTGTTCAGTATCAGTAATTTTTTACTGTCCTCAACACCGACTTCTTCCAGTACTCCGTGTACCACATCAAGTTGCGCACGAAAAGAAGGATCTGAAGCATCTACTACATATAATAACAATGATGCATCCTGTGCCTCTGCTAGAGTGGAATGAAACGAGGCGACTAAATCGTGCGGTAATTTTTTAATAAAACCAACCGTATCAGATACCAGTATTCTAGGCTGAGTTATTGGAAACAATGCACGTACTGTAGTATCAAGGGTGGCAAAAAGTTTGTTTTCACCTTCGACATCACTACCGGTAATCGATCGCATCAATGAGGACTTGCCCGCATTGGTATAACCAACCAAAGCGACACAAAAAAGCTCAGAACGTTGTGTTCTTCTGCCTTTCATTTCATTTTGAACACTCACCAATTCGCGCTTGAGATCTGCTAATTGGTCACGTACTTTACGGCGGTTTAGCTCTAGTGTAGTTTCACCAGCGCCTTTACCCATTTGACGCTCTTTATCACCACATGATGTTTCACGCAGTCGTGGCGCTACATAATTTAAGCGAGCAATTTCAACTTGTAATTTCGCTGTTTTAGTACGGGCATGGCGACTAAATATTTCAATAATAATGCCGGTACGGTCAAATACTTCTACGCCTAATTGATTCTCGACGTTACGTAGCTGAGATGGGCTTAAATCACAATCAAATACCACGACATCAGCACAGGCAAAGGGTAAGTTCTCTGATGGGAGCTCAGCAAATGACGTTTCATCGATTATTTCTTCAACTATGTCATCGCCTTCTTCTGCTTCGACAGCAACTTCACCTTTGTTACCAGTGAGGTGTGCTATTTCTGCCAGTTTTCCTAAACCCAGTACATTAACTTTTTTAGTCGAACTCTGCTTTTGCGACTGAGTGCCAACCACTTTAAAGCCTAGTGTAGTCACCAAGCGTGCAAGCTCTGCCAGTGATTCTGTTGCCTCATCACCTTTAAACTCCGGTGTACAAATAGAGATAAGTAGAGCGTTAGTAAGTGATGCTTTTGCTGTTAGTTGCATATATTTATGTATACCATTTTGATTAAGTTGGTATTAGTGCACCTAATACTCATTGATATAAGTGCAAAGCTAATTTTTATCTAAAGTAATTTGATCCTACGCTGTTATAGCCCCGCTTTATAGAGCAATAGCAGACTAATGCCGATATTATACCATTTTCATTAAGTTTGTGATCTTGTTGTGCACAGGAAAAATAAATCAAAGCAAGGCGCTCGATTGACCAATAGCTGGCTATTGGGATTGAGAGCAACGTAGTCTTGGGGTATTTTAACCTGCACAAGGTAGCTAAAAGCAAAAAGCCCATTACTTTGGTAATGGGCTTTTCTTAATGTAGCTGTGGCTAAGTTATTTATATTATTAGAGGGGTTTTGTCTTACATAGCCTAACGATAACTTATTCTGCTATTTATACCGCTGCAGCAGTAGCTTTTTTCATATTCGCTTTAATTTCTTTAATGTCACAATTATCAAGTAACAATAGAACATCGGCTAAAGCGCTACGAAGTTCAGTACTTTCTTTAAGCGATTTTTTATTTTGTATATGTGATACCGATTCTCGGTTCATCACTGCATTCAGTAAATTTTTTAATGCCTCTGCATCATTAACTTTTAATGGTGTTAAAGGCTTAGTTGCGACTGCATTATAAGTATTGTAAATAAGAGTTAACGCTTCTTGAGATTCTTTTAATCTTTGCATATTTATTCTTATTAAAATTAAGTTGTTATTTTAGATTACACCAATAAAACACTTTGTCTATAAGATATTAGGTCTATTGATAATCCTATTTTTTTCGTGATATATCAACTTGTACACTTGTACAGATTTCATACTAAAAACCTTTGTTTATTCTTTTTATTTTAAAAAGAAAAAATCCCGTCAACTTTTCGACTAGCGGCCTTTCTAAATATGATAGTAAAGAAACAATTAAAACTCTGTTAAAGGAGATGCGCTAAAAAGCCTATATCTGATTCCATCACAAAATTGAAGACAAAAAAACCGCGACTCGTTAAAGTTGCGGTTTCTTGGCGTGTGGCGGGAGCAATGCAATGAACGTGGACACGAGGTAGACTGGTAATTCCCCCGAAAATAATTGAATAGCGCTTAGCTCATATGTTGTTGTTGGCGTTTTAAGGCTTTATTTTTACTTAACGTTGCTACCTGAGGCACCGCATAAAGATTCAGTCCACTAAACAAACTTTTCAATTTCGCTGCCTTGTAATCGATTTCAATTTTTTCAATAACAAGTTGATGCTTTTCAGGAAATAACGCTTCTACCGCTTGCGAAATTAGTTCAAATAATTTTTTCAGGTTAATTTTGTGTATTTGCCCGGTTTTGTTAAAAATCCATTCGGTAATTGCCATAAAATCATCAAACGGCTCATCAGACAATATATGCGGTAATGCGTGTTTAAAGCGCCCTGAATTACCAATCATGTCCCAGTAACGTGCAAAGCGGTTAATACGTTGCATGGTGGTAAAGCTAACTCTGTCCGTACTTAAAATATCAAAAGGTGGTAAAGGATTAAACCGCAAGTCGAACGCTTCGGTGTGCCTTATTATTGGGCTACCCTTTAAGCGTTTCAAAATACCCATTTGAATTTCATGAGGACGACAATGATAAAGTTGGTTGAAGCTATCTTTAAATGTTTCAAAGGTTTCGCCGGGTAAACCAAAAATAAGATCCGCATGAATATGGGCATTGGTATTATCTTTTAGCCAGATTAAATTCTCTTTTGATTTGGCGTTATTTTGTTTGCGGCTGATATTCTTTTGTACTTCAACGTTAAAGGTTTGAATACCTATCTCAAACTGCAAACTGCCTTGAGGAAACTGAGCCAATAACGCTTTTAACTTTCTTGGTAGATGGTCGGGTACCACTTCAAAATGCAGATAAAGATCGTCAGTCATCCTATCTAAGAAAAACTGCATAATTTGCATGGTGGTATTGATATTTAAATTAAAGGTTCTATCGATAAACTTAAAGTTTCTTGCACCACGTTGATAGAGAATTTCCATTTGTTCAAGAAATACTGTTAACTCAAATGGCGTGGATGTTTTGTCTAAAGACGATAAACAAAATTCACATTTAAAGGGACAACCACGCGATGCTTCAACGTAGAGCAGACGGTGCTTTAAATCTTCATCGGTATAATACTCATAAGGTAAAGCTATGTCTTCTAACGCTACCGGCTTTGAACTGAGGATTTTTTTATCGGGTGGTGTTTTATTGATAATGTCTTTACACAGTTGATAAAAACTTACATCTGCCGGGCCGGTCAAGACATAATCAGCACATGCGACAATAGCTTGGTGTTCCGTTTCATAACTGACTTCTGGGCCACCTAGCACAACTTTAATTTCTGGTGCGATCACTTTTAATAAGTTAACAACAGCTGTTGTTTCAACGATGTTCCAGATATAAACACCAAAACCGACAATGTCGGGTTTCGATGCTAATATTTGTTCTACGATATCAAGGGCGCGAGTTTGAATAATAAACTCTTTTATTTCACAATATTGCTGTAATTCTTTTAAATTAGCATAGAGGTAACGAAGGCCAAAACTGGTATGAAAAAATCGTGCGTTAAGCGTAGCAAGGACAATCTTAGGGGAAGTTTTAGCTATTACCTTACTGCTTTGCTGACTAACAGCTTGAGTAACCAGTGTACCCTTGTTCATTGAATCTGGCTTTGTTGGCTCAGCTATTAGCGACTCTGGCTTTACTAAATCAGGAAAAGTTGAAACAGGAATATTGTCTTCAGTGAGAACAACTTGCTTGATGGTTAGTTCGGGGTTACTTTTTTGCTCTGCCATGCTCGATTTTACTACCTTTGAAGATATCGCCGCAATTATACTGTGATTACCGAGGTTATTCAGCAATATTGTTTGTATTTGTGCTTTTGTTTGTGAAGTTTTAGCCATTAAACAGGGCAAATTTTAATGATAATTCTGCTGCCATTTTATTTTGCCCTTTCATTCTTAATACTTCGATTATACATTCGATGGTGCATAGGCCACCTTTAGGTTGATTGGCCCTCAGTTTGTATAAAGAATCATTGGAAGTTTTCAAGGTGAACTGTGGCGCGTTCTTTAAATAAGCGCTGTGGTTGAAGATTTTTCTGGCTTCCTGCCAGGTGCTATCAATAATAATAATGTTTTCATATTCATCAATGCTTACTTTTGATATTAGCGATGAAAGTACCTTTGAAACTGCCTGTAATGATTCTCCGGTCGAATATAATAATACCGCCTCATTATTTTCTATTAGCCTAACTAGGTCTTTATTAGGCTTTTTTCTTTCCCACAGTATACGTTCAACGATTTCATGAGCATGGTCTAAGGCAAGAGCGCCGGTATTGGTTGCTCTGCGCAATTCACGCTCATGGGTTAGTAAAAAGATTTTCATTGCTATGCTTTGTTCCGCTTTTGATTATTTTTCGGGGGGGATTACCGAACGTGATCGCCAAACCTGATGTTGGTAAACTCAAAATATTGAAGCTAAATAAGTTTTACTACTACACATTCAGACGAAGAAAAACCGCAACGTGTTAACGATGCGGTTTATTATGATCCCTTAAGGCATTTTGATAAATTTCACTTTACTATTTTTTGTTTAAAGTGATGTATCGATCAATTTCAGCCTCAACCATAGCCAATGGTAATGCCCCATTGCTCAATAAAACATCATGAAACTCACGTAAATCAAATTGTTCCCCTAATGATTCTTCAGCCTTTTGTCTTAACTTCCAAATGTGTAATTCACCTAATTTGTATGAAAGTGCCTGACCAGGCCATGATATATAACGGTCTACTTCTGCTCTAACATTCGCTGATGATAATGAGGTATTACTTGATAAGAAATCGATTCCTTGTTGTCGATTCCATTTCATTGCGTGTATTCCGGTATCAATCACTAAGCGACAAGCTCGCCACATTTCATAGCTTAATCGGCCAAAATGATCATAAGGAGTATCATATAATCCCATTTCAACACCTAACTTCTCAGAATATAAACCCCACCCTTCACCATAGGCACTGAAATATAGGCCTAAGCGAAATTTAGGCACATTTTTCAATTCACTTGATATAGCCGATTGGTGATGATGTCCAGGTACTGATTCATGTAATGTTAACGCAGTAAGCTCATACAAAGGTCGTTGGTCTAATTGATAGGTGTTGAGCCAATAAGCACCACCACGTGTACCACCTACCAGTGCTGAATTATAGGAAGCGGTAGTATAATTAGGTGCTATTTCTTTTGGCACAGCAACAACACCATAAGGGGTGCGAGGTAGGGTTTTGAAAAACTCAGGCATGATATAGTCAATGCGTTTAGCAATATACGATGCTTCTTTTAGCAAGTCTTTTGGTGTTTTGGCGTAGAATTGAGGATCTGTTCTCAGGAATTGGGTAAATTCTTCAAATGAACCCTCAAATTTTGTTTCTTTTATTATTTCAAGCATTTCTGCTCGGATGCGTTTTACTTCACTCAGTCCCGTTTGGTGTATCTCTTTAGCGGTAATATTTGGTAATGTGGTATATTTTTTAATTTGATGAGCATAGTACGCTTTGCCGTTATTCATTTGCTCTGCGCCAAGGGTTACTGTTGCTGCCTGAAAATAATCTCCTCCAAAGAACTCGGCGAATTTTCTAAAGGCGGGTATGGCTGATTGTGATATAGCTTTCTTGGCCGACTCTCTAAGCTGTTCTTGTTCTTTGCCTGATATCCTAGTGCTCATTTTCAAAAAAGGTTTGTAAAGGCTACTATCAGTGGGCTTGTCATATATTTGAGCCTGTACCGTAGGAAGAATACCTTCAACAACAATCTTTGGCAGGGTAAAATTGGAATGAATACCTTCACGCATGTTGGCTATATTTTCATTAAAATAGCGCGGTATCTCGTTGAGTCTTGCGATGTAATCGTTGTAATCTTTCGCCGTATTCATCGGCAAACCATTACTCATACCTAATACTTGTAAAAAAAAGCTATTGAAAGTATTGAGTGGAATACGTGACAAATTAAGTTGGTAAGCTTCTATAGAGCCTTCAATCACCCACTTAAATAGTTGATGATTTATACAGTTCGAGGCGGATAGTTGCTCAGGATCTATTTTTACTAATTGACCAAGTAATTTTATCTCTTCGGCAAGTCGCCTATCATTATCAATTTTTGATACACGATCGAGTAAATGATTATATTCGGTAATACCTTGTGAAGTTGCTGATAAAGGACTTTCTTTTAACGAATAATCCCAGTGCTGGGCAATTAGCGTTTCTAATTTTTTATCCGCATTTAGTGATACTTCATCAGCAGCCATAAGGTTGCTCGCAAAGATAAGCGTAGATAAAACCAGACACAAACCTTGGATTGTTTTTAACATTTTATTTTTCTTTTTTATCATTATTCATTCTCGTTTCTATTTCTGCTTTATAGTACTTTTAAAGAGTCGTTATGGCTCACTGATAAACACTCAATTGGCTATTCCAGCTTACAGACCTACCTTAAACAACACTTCTTATATTTCTTGCCACTGCCACACGGACAAGGATCGTTGCGGCCAGCCGTAGGTAATGAACTAACGGGTACACTGTTCTCTAAAATTGTATTTTCGTCGTACAGGATATTAGCCAATAAACCGCCTTCCCCCATTAACGAAGCAAAGTCATCAAAGTCTTCATTTGAGATATTGTCGAGTTCTTCACCTTCTGAGTCAGAATCATCATCAGCCCAAGCACTTAAGGTATCAACAACATTAAAGTCTGTTTGAATCATGCCAGACTCAATCAACTTAGGCGTACCTGCCCTATGCCATGCTTTAACTTCACACTGTTTAAAGCGTTCTTCATCAAATAAACCTTTATCACCTAAATCGTTGTCACATAAGTCAATAAACTGAGGTTTAAAGTTATCAAGTTGATATTCAATGCAAGAATCGGCTAATGCGCTAATTAAAAAGCTATTGGTTGAACTCGGTAAAGCCGAAAATACAGTTATCCATCGAGTTACATGTGCACTTAATACGAATTCATCAATAATACCCGCTTCGTACTGAGCAAATACAGCTTCAATAGCCGATGCTTTGCAATACATAGCTTGATGACCATCAACAATATAATTACACAATGCTTGTGTATTACCATCGACCACATTATAAAATAAGGTCGGAGTTAATTCAGTAAGTGCATCACCAAACACCGCTTCAAGAGGTGTTAAAAACGTATCGTTACGTGCAAATAACTGCAAACACTTTTCTAACGCTGGAGAATATTTTAATTCCGCTAATAATAAAGTACCAAAAAATAAAATGGCCTGCTGCTCGTCGGTTAACGAGGTATCATCTGCGATAAATTGATCTATCACCCGTTCTAATTCAGGATAAAATTCCGACCAATTTGCTTTAACCACTTCGAGACCTGTAATAGGTAATTCGTTGTCTTGTGCATTACCTATATCCAATAAAGCTTGTTCTAAATTCATGTGAATTCCGCGTTAAATAATCAATGATGAGTGCATATGGCGAATATTATATATCAATACTTCTATTTCCCGTTACCATTGACAGCATCAAATTCAAAACGAAAAGAAACCGCTAATCTTTCGATTAGCGGTTTCTTATAATATGGCGGTGAGATAGAGATTTGAACTCTATTGTAGGTGTGGCGCTGCAAACCCTTTAGTATTCTTAAACACCAGTATGCAAAAAGCCCGTTATTCTTTCGATTAACGGGCTTTTCTATATGTGCCGGTGAGATAACGATTTTAACTCTACGTCGTAGGTGTTGCGCTACAAACCCGCTATCTGTATTAATCACTAAATTCTAGTCGAAAAAAAACCGCGACTCGTTAAAGTTGCGGTTTCTTAGAATGTGGCGGTGAGATAGAGACTTGAACTCTACGTTGTAGGTAATGCGCTACAAACCCACTATTGATTCCCATCACTACACTCAAGGCGAAAAAAAACCGCTTATCTTTCGATTAGCGGTTTCTTAGAATATGGCGGTGAATCCAGATTTCAACTCAACATCTAGGTTTAGCACTACATCGGGTTGTGCCCACCATTTGATTAAATTTAGGCATGTTGGTGGGCAGAAAAAATTGCCCACCCTACAGGGTTATCATTTTTCCTATTAAAAATGATAACGAATTAGAAAATTAGCATTCTTTTCGTCAACACCATCAATACCAAATTTATTCACCCAAAAAACATACTCAATACCAACAAAAAGTTTAGTGTCTAAGCTTAATACAGGTGCGATGTCATACTTAAGCTGAGAGGTAAAGTTCACTTGTGCTTCGGTATCTCCAAACATGGTATTATCTACACCCGTGGCATAGTCGAGAAAACCATCATAAATGAATGGACCTACAGGTAATGCCCAAACTAAGGTTGTTTGAAAGCTAGAATCTCCATCACCATTGTTCCGAACATAGGCATTTAATTGGAAATAATTAAAACCAGGCATTTTTAAGTCACTACCTAATCCAATCAAATAGTTTGTTTCTGGTCCAAATTCAATAGAGGGAGCAAAATAAACACTTTTAACAAAGGCGTTATCAAAGTCGGTTATTTTGATACGAGGAGTAAACTCTCCGTATGTTTCTACGTCACCGTTATCAGACTCTAAACGATCGAAGAACATAAAATGATCCCCCCAACTAGTGCCACTAGCATATTCAAAAGTAAGCACTTGACGAGACTCATCCCCCACTTCGTAATTATTACCTTTCAAGTAGGTTACGCTATAATCTGACCAAATTGTTTTGGCACTAATTTGTGTGGACAATGCCACCAACACAGAAACACCTGCGATTTGGCAATATTTCACTAATGAATTCTTCATTACTTTTCCCTTGCCTTTTAAATTAATGATTAAAATGAACTTTGAAATTAATTGTGTAAATTTATGTTTTAAATTGCTGGCTGAGTTTATTCAAATCCTTCGCAATATGTTCCATTGTTTGTGAGTTAACTGTCATTTGGTTTAATTGTTCTAAACTAAGTTGTCCCGCATCTACAATTTTATTAATATTAGCGCTTAACTCTTCAGATACGATGCACTGCTCTTTCGCCGCTGTGGATATCTGAAATGACATATTGGTTATTTTCTTGGTAGAACTTAAAATTCTGCTAATTGATGCTCCTGAACTCTCAACATCACTCACCGAAGCTTGGCTTTTTTCTTGGCTAGCGTTCATCACTTGCACAGCAGTCTTTGCTCCTGACTGTAAACGTTCAATTGTTTTCTGAATTTCAGCCGTACTCTCTTGTGTGCGGCTAGCTAAAGCTCTTACCTCATCAGCAACAACAGCAAAACCTCGTCCTTGATCTCCTGCTCTGGCTGCTTCAATGGCCGCGTTTAATGCCAATAAATTGGTTTGGTCCGCAATGCCACGAATAACATCTAACACGGAAACGATACCGTCAACATCCGTTTCTAAAGAGCCGACAACGTTTGCCGCATCATTTAATTGAGCAGATAAACCATTGATAGAACTAATTGATGTTTCAATGATCCCCGAAACTTCTTTGGCATCTTCACTAGCTTGATCAGCAGATTCTGTTGTTAACTGAGCATTAGCAGATATTTCATTAGCCGTACTTGCCATTTGAGTCATTGCGGTGGCAATATTATCTGTTTCTTGCAGTTGATCTTGTAAAAGCGTTTTACTTAATTCTGAGGCACTAGAGACACTATTTGAAACGCTAGACGTTTGCTCTACTGATGATTGAATAGAATTAACAAGCGTTTGTATTTTTACAACAAAAACATTAAATGAATTAGCGACTATCGCCATTTCATCGTCTCTCTTTGCAACTAGCCGTTCGGTTAAATCACCGTCACCACTGGCAATATTTTGTAATGCATCAGATATTTCTTTAATAGGCTGGGTGACCAGTTTTGCGGTCAGCAGATAAAGAAAAAAAGTCATAAAAGTAACAAGCAGTACTCCCTTAACAAGCGCTGCTGAGATCATTGAAGAGAGCTCATCTTCAATGACATTTTTATTAATATAAAGTATTGCGCTACCAACATCATTGGCTTCACCGTCTTCGATATACTGTAGTTTTATTTTTTTAAAATGATCGCTTTTTTTTCCTTTAGATGTGGCGATAACTTCTTTGTCATTATTTTCAATGGTAATAAGACTGATGTCAGGAGATTGCTGCTCTGAATTAATCATGTTGATCATCAGCTCTTCATCATAGTCCCAAAGAGTCGTAGGTATATTAAGTTTAAGTCGGCTCTCAGCAAGTTTTAAACTATTGTCTTGCTTTGCAGAAAGTAGTTGGCTTTGAGTATTGTAATCATAAATACCAAAGATAGAGACTAAAACAGACACACAAATGAAAGCGCCCAGAATTAATCGAAAGGAGATTGTTTTTATATGTGATGTATTCATACAAGGTCTCTACATTCACTTAGAACAAGCACTTTATTAAAGCGCTTTAAGCCGAGCGTGTAATAATAAAAAAAGGGTAATACTAATTTTATCCTATATCCATATCCCTATAAAACATGGTTATTAAATGCTTTTATTGTAGTTTATACTTCGCTTTAATTGCATCTACCGTAGCTTTTTCTTGAGTAAGAAAAACATTAAATTCTGTTATAACTCCAGCATGTTTTCTTGTCGACAAATAAAAGTCACCTTTTGCATTAGGTAAATTCTCATCAAACACTAGCTCTCCTGCTTTACCCATAATAGAATTTAATTGATATTTAGCTACATCAACATTTAAATAAGCCGCGTCAATTCTTTTTACTAAAACCTTCTTTAATAAAGACTCAAAAGTTTTGCTTTCTTTAATCTTTATCTTGCCTGCGTTAATTTGCTCTATTATCTTCCACGCGGTAAAGCCCTTAATGGTGCCGACATTTTTAAAGTTATCAAGCGTCATTCCTTTCTTTTCGGGTAATACCATAAAACCTTCATGATTTCTCACTACGGCAACAGTATATTGAATATTTTTACCCTTTTTATCATCGGTAGCCCAATAAGCATTATCAGGATATTTAAAGTCCAGCGTATCTTTATTCAAAAACTCATCAAACAAACGAGTGATGGGCCTTGGAACATAGGTAAAAGTATGACCATTAGCTTTAGCAAACGCATCAAGTAAATCACGGGCAAAACCCGTATATTCTCCGCCTTTAGCTGCGTAGTGAGGCAAATAGTCTAATTTTTCTACACCGACCACATAATTAGCCGCATTTGAAATAGTCAAAAATGGCGTGAGTAATAACGGCAAATACTTCATTTTTCTAATTAATGATGATTTCATATTTATCCTTAATAAACTAGCATGCCTATGCGATAACTCAGGACTGAAGTGCGCTGTACAGGTAGACATTATGATGAACATGCCAGAAGAAAATTTTTCACCCTAGCTTACTACAGTCTAGTACAGAAAATGATTTCTAGAAGTATTCACGAGAGGGACAAAAATAATATGAACACCCTACTCACTCCATTTGTATCAGCCAGCAGGTAGTTGGGCATGACATTTCGCTACTTAATTGTTGCCATTACTTTTTTCCGTGGCGTGGTCACTGTGATTATCTCCAAGGACGGAGTTTATCCAGATTATTGTCTGGAACATTATCAGGGATGTACCCACCGTTTGTTTCAATTTAGCCTATTGGTAGGCATAAAAATTTCCCGTCCTAGCGAGAGATAGAGATTTGAACTTTATGTAGTAGGTGTTGCGCTACAAACCCTTTGCCTATTTCACATACCGTAAAAACAAAAAAAACGTTAATCTTTCGACTAACGGTTTTTTCTAAATATGGCGGTGAGATGGAGATTTGAACTCTACTGTAGGTGTGGCGCTACAAAACATTGCCGGTTTTCAAGACCTACATCTAAGGTACAATAATCAATCAGTAGTTCTTCGATTACGAATAAAAAAACCTAATACAAGCCAATATAATCACCATAAATGTTAATAATATTCGGAAAGCTATTAATGACTTTTAGCTGATTTATTAGTGAATAGCTTAAGGCGCAATGGCCCCTGTACTGAGTAATAGAAAGACAGCGTATTATCTTAATCATGATGATGATGATGAATAATTAGCTCAAACCAAAGTCACTATTGTTTGCTCATAAAATTTTTATCCAAGTGCTTTATAGCAATTATCAAGAATCAAGAGGATTAATAGCTGCCACTTCGATATTTATTGGTTTTAGGCGGGACTTTGCAATTTTATCAATTAAGCCCTCCGTTAGAAACATGGAGGGCCTTATTTTTTAAGGGTATAAGTTTTAACAACTAACGGCTTATGGCAGGTAACTACTTCCCATTAGATATTTGTCGACTTCACGTGCACAACGACGACCTTCATCAATTGCCCAAACAATTAAGCTTTGACCACGACGACCATCACCCGCAGCGAACACGCCATCTTTGCTAGTGACAAATTTATCGTATTCTGCAGCGATATTAGAGCGATTATCTTGCTCAAGGCCAAACTGCTCTACTAAACCACCTTCAGGGCCCATAAAGCCCATAGCGATAAGCACGATGTCGGCTGGAATCACTTTTTCACTACCGGTAACTTCTTGTGGGATCATTTGACCTTTGTCATTACGTTGCCAAGTAATATCAACGGTATGAACCGCCTTCACATTACCTTGGTCATCACTTTCAATTTTTTTAGTCATCACTAAATATTGACGTGGATCTTGACCTTGGATGGCAATCGCTTCGTTTTGACCGTAATCAACCAACAAACGTTTTGGCCATTGTGGCCAAGGGTTGTTTTTCTCTTGACGTTTCTCTGGCGGACGCGGCATGATTTCTAATTGCACTGCATTCTTACATTGATGACGTAATGAGGTACCAATGCAATCGGTACCGGTATCACCACCACCGATAACCACAACATTCTTGCCTTGAGCATTAATGAACTGACCATCTTTATGCTCGCTATCAAGTAAGCTCTTGGTATTTGCTTTCAAGAAGTCCATAGCAAAATTAACGCCGTTAAGTTCACGACCTTCAACCTGTAGGTCGCGTGGCACAGTTGCGCCAATACATAACACTACCGCATCAAAGTCACTTTCAAGCTTTTCAACGCTAACGTCTTTACCCACTTCAGTGTTAGTGACAAAAACAATGCCCTCTTCTGCTAGAAGATCAACACGACGTTGCACGAGTTCTTTTTGTAACTTCATGTTTGGAATACCGTACATCAACAAACCACCAATACGATCGGCGCGTTCATAGACAGTAACCATGTGACCCGCTTTATTAAGCTGTGCAGCAGCAGCAAGTCCCGCAGGACCCGAGCCAATTACCGCTACGTTTTTACCGGTACGCGCTGATGGAAGTTGAGCAGTTACCCAACCCTCAGCAAAGGCATGGTCAATAATTTCTTTTTCATGAAGCTTAATGGCTACCGGGTCGGCATTAATACCTAGTACACAAGCACCTTCACAAGGTGCTGGACATACACGGCCAGTAAATTCCGGGAAGTTATTGGTTTTATGCAGCAATTCTACAGCATCTTGCCAACGTCCTCGGTAAATCAAGTCATTCCACTCAGGAATAACATTGTTTACCGGACAACCGGCAACGACAGGAGCGAACTCTGACTTAGCCGATTGACAAAATGGTACACCACAATCCATACATCGAGAAGCTTGTTTTTCGATATCTGCTTTTGGCATGTCTTCATAGACTTCTAGCCAATCAATCAGACGTTCACCTGCGTGGCGTTCAGTTGGCAAGGCACGACCTACGTTGATAAATCCTGTTGGATTTCCCATAATATATTCTCCTTGTCAGCTTAAGCTTTCGCGCTAGCTATGTTGTTTAAATGGATATCGAAGGCTTCTACAGCAATGTCATATTCTGAGTCAAATTTACCGCTATCACGCGCGGCACTCATGTAACCTTGCATGCGTTTGTAATCAACTGGCATAACTTTAACAAAACGCTTAACATTGTTGTGCCAATCCTTAAGTAAATCACTAGCAACTGCTGATCCGGTAGCGTTAAGATGCTGGTTAATTAATGCTTTTAACTCAAGACTTTCTGCATCGGTATCAACCGTTTCTAGTGCAACCATTTCCATGTTGCACTTAGCAGCAAAGTCTTTGTTGTCATCAAGCACATAAGCAACACCACCAGACATACCAGCAGCAAAGTTACGACCCGTAGTACCTAATATAACGGCTTTACCACCAGTCATGTATTCACAACCGTGATCACCAATGCCTTCAACAACTGTTGTCGCACCTGAGTTACGTACACAGAAACGTTCGCCAGCTACACCATTGATAAAGGCAGTACCTGAAGTCGCGCCAAAGAAGGCAACGTTACCAATTAAAATATTTTCACTTGCGACGAATTTAGCTTGTTTACTTGGGTATACCACAAGGTTTGCGCCAGATAGGCCTTTACCAAAGTAATCGTTGGCATCGCCTTCCAGTTCAAAATGTAAACCTTTGGCTGAGAAACAACCAAAACTTTGACCGGCTGAGCCGTTAAATTTAACCTTGATAGTGTTTTCTGGTAAACCTTTGTCTTGATACTTCTTAGAGATTTCATTCGAAATCATCGCACCTATGGTTCTATCGGTATTAATAACGTCATATTCAAGTTCAACACTTTGCTGAGTATCAAGGGATACTTGCGCATCTTTTATCATCTTACGGTCGATAATTTCGTCAATCAGATGTTTCTGTTCAGTTGACTTATAAAGCGTTTCGTTTTCACCACACTCTTCTTTGTAAAGTAGTGGCTTTAAATCAACACCCTTGTATTTCCAATGATCAACATCTTCACGTTGTGTAAGACATTGCGTCTGACCAACCATCTCTTCAATGCTTTTAAAACCTAGCTCAGCCATGATTTCACGTAAACCTTCCGCCATCATGGTAAAGAAGTTAACTAAAATATCAGCACGGCCGGTAAATTTGTCGCGTAAACCTTTATCTTGCGTGGCAATGCCCACAGGACAAGTATTTAAATGACACTTACGCATCATAATACAACCTTCAACCACTAATGCTGTGGTTGCCATACCGTATTCTTCAGCGCCAAGTAGCGTAGCAATGGCTAAATCGCGTGGTGTTTTAAGTTGGCCATCAGTTTGTACGGTAATTCGGCTACGCAGTTTATTACGTACCAAAGTTTGATGGGTTTCAGCCAGACCAAGTTCCCACGGCAAGCCTGTGTGTTTAATTGAACTAAGTGGTGAAGCACCTGTACCGCCATCATGACCAGCAATCAATACCACATCAGCGTAAGCTTTACATACACCCGATGCGATAGTACCAACACCTGCTTCTGACACTAACTTAACGTTAATACGGGCATCACGGTTGGCGTTTTTAAGATCAAAAATAAGCTGTGATAAATCTTCAATAGAATAAATATCATGATGTGGTGGCGGTGAAATCAGACCAACACCTGGCGTAGAACCACGAGTTTTACCAATCCAAGCATCAACTTTGTCGCCTGGTAATTGACCACCCTCGCCCGGTTTTGCGCCCTGTGCCATCTTAATTTGTAGTTCGTCAGCATTGCTCAAGTAATGACTGGTGACGCCAAAACGACCAGAAGCGACTTGTTTAATGCGCGAATTCATTGAATCGCCATTTTCTAGTGGGGTGAAACGAATAGGATCTTCACCACCCTCACCGCTGTTACTCTTACCACCAATGCGGTTCATGGCAATCGCTAACGTGGTGTGTGCTTCCCACGAAATTGAACCAAATGACATTGCACCGGAAGCAAAACGTTTGAAGATATTTTCAATCGGCTCAACTTCACTTAAATCAATTGCCGGACGATCGCTACTTATTTTAAGTAAGCCACGTAGGGTAAAGGCGGCTTTACTCTGATCATCAACTGTTTTTGTGTACTGCTTAAATTGCTCAGTATCGTTACTTGCCGTTGAATGCTGCAGTAAACGGATAACCGTTGGGCTAAATAGATGCCGTTCACCATCATGACGCCATGAGTACTCACCACCTGTTGGCAATAAGTTTTCAATGGCAATACGGCTTGCTTCAGGGAAACCTTCACGATGACGTAACAGTGCTTCTTGAGCAATTTGATCTAAGCTCAAACCTTCGATTCTACTTACAGTACCGGTAAAGTACTGCTCGATTACTTCAGAATTAATACCCAAGGCTTCAAAAATTTGCGCGCCTAAATAAGACTGTAAAGTTGAAATACCCATCTTAGAGAAGGTTTTCAATAAACCACTGCCTACCGCGGCTGTATATTTCGCAGTGATTTGCTCATTTGAAAGTTCACTATTCAACACACCTTCATCGCGCAAACCATACATACTTTCGAGTGCTAAGTATGGGTTTACTGCAGCTGCACCATAACCAATGACAGTGGCAAAATGGTGAGTTTCACGAATATCCGCTGATTCAAGAATAATATCGGCGTAAGAACGTAATTTTTCACGAATTAAATAATGATGAACCGCTGCGGTTGCTAATACCGAAGGAATAGCAACATGGTCGCTGTCAACTTCACGGTCACTTAATATTAAAATGGCATAACCATCTTCAACCGCATTTTTTGCGTACAAACAAACGCGATCAAGTGCCTTTTTAAGTGCACCAGCTTCACCATTGGCTTTAAACGTGATGCTAATGGTTTTCGCTTGTAAATGGTCGTTATCAATATGCTGTAACTTACGTAGTTGTTCATTGGTTAGCACAGGTTGTTCAATTTCAACCTTGTGACAATGCGCCGCTGTTTCATCAAGTAAGTTAAGTGACTTACCAATGTAACCACGTAATGACATAACCAACTCTTCACGAATAGGATCGATTGGTGGGTTAGTCACCTGAGCAAACAATTGCTTAAAATAATGTGAAAGCTGTTGTGGACGATCAGATAGTATTGCTAATGGCGTATCTGTACCCATAGCGCCTAATGGCTCTTTCGACGTACCAACCATGCCCGCAAGCACTAAGTTAAGATCTTCGCTAGTGTAACCAAAAGCTTTTTGTATTTTACGTAGCTCTTTCAATGGCGGTTGCGCGATAGATGCCGTTGGTACCGGTAACTGACTTAACTCAATTTTGTTTTGGTCTAACCACTGTCCATAAGGTTGGGCAGAGCTAACGGATTGTTTTACTTCGTCATCACTGATAATACGACCTTGCTTTAAATCAGCAATGAAGATTTTACCCGGCTGCAGACGACCTTTTTCAACAACAGTTGACTGATCAACACATAAGGCACCTGTCTCAGAGCCCATAACTAAAGTACCATCTTCGGTTAATAAGTAACGAGAAGGACGTAAACCGTTACGGTCAAGGGTCGCGCCGATAACATTACCATCGGTAAATGATAACGAAGCTGGGCCATCCCACGGTTCCATAATACAAGCGTAATACTCATAAAATGCGCGTTTGCTTGGGTCCATATCATCTTGAGTTTGCCAAGCTTCTGGCACCATCATCATCATGACTTGGGCTAGCGAACGTCCGCTTAGCACTAATAATTCAATGGCCATATCAAGGTTGGCAGAATCAGAGTTGTCGTTATTACAAACTGGATTCAACATTTTTAATTCAGCATCAGTAAAGTTCACTGAGCTGAACAATGCTTCACGAGCATTCATCCAGTTAATGTTACCGCGTACTGTGTTGATTTCACCGTTATGGGCGATATAACGAAATGGTTGCGCACGTCGCCAAGCTGGGAAGGTATTGGTTGAGAAGCGAGAATGGAACATCGCCATACCAGAGATAGTACGTTCGTCTTGAAGATCAAGATAATATTGACGAACTTGCTCGGTAGTAAATTGACCTTTATAGACAATTTTAGTTGATGACATCGAAGTAACATAAAACTCGTCACGTTCGATAGTATTGCTAGCATTAATTTTATGGGCAGTGTATTTACGTAAAACAAACAACTTACGCTCAAACTCTTGGGCAGTTAACTCTGCTGGTTTAGCAATAAATGCCTGTTCAATGTTCGGTTCTGTTTCAAATGAAGCGGCACCTAACATAGAGTTATCACCTGGAACTTCACGATAACCTATTAAGGTTAAGCCCAAGTCAAAAATATTTTGGTTTAAAGTCTCACGGCACGCTTCACGTTGCTCTTTGTCACGCGGAAAGAAAATCATGCCAACGCCGTAATCGCCAGCATCTGGTAAGCTAAAACCTAGTTTTGCCGTTTCTTGGCTTAAAAATTCGTGGGGAATTTGAATAAGAATACCGGCACCGTCACCACTTTTGACGTCGAAACCAGTACCACCACGATGTTCCATACAACTCAACATGGTAAGTGCATTTTTAATAATATCGTGAGATTTTTTACCCTTCAAGTTGGCGACAAAACCAATGCCACAGCTGTCATGCTCAAACTCTGACCGATAAAGGCCCTGGGATTTTTTGTTTATATCATTCATTGCTTATTCCTATTCATCAAACCATTTCTATTAGCTAGTTTGCTTTTAATTAAGCGCTTGCTAATTAATGTATATATTTTTAATACTCAAGGTGTGCACAACTGCAGCTTCAGAATATTATTTAGAATTTATTGACCATTGCACGCCAGACTTTTACTCAGTCTTTATGAGACGAACTGCCACTAATGAAAATCATTATTTAGAGCGGCCGGGAAAATTACCCGTAAAAGGGTACTGAGTCAATCATCTTATGAATATATATGCGTGTTATTTGAATATATACAGTAACAAATTATTATTAGAAAATTAACATTTACCCTAAAAAATACATTATTTACACTTCTAACTCTCTATTTAGTCCCTAATACTTACATAAGAATAATTACCTCTGAATAATGAATATTCATTATTCCGTATAAAAAACTGACAGGATAACTGCTTATACTTTGTTCCATAAATTGTAAAAGTTATAAAAATAAGTAAGTTCTGAGTAAAGTATAATTGTGCAGCCCTTTGCATGTGGCGGTGACCCCAGATTTGAAACATGTGAAAGCTGTTAAAGCTGTTGTGCACAAAGCCTGTACTCTCCCAAGCAACAAATTCATGGCTGAAAAAACCGTGACTCGTTAAAGTTGCGGTTTCTTAGAATGTGGCGGTGAATCCAGATTTGAACTCTGTTAAAGGAGATTCACTACAAAGCATTTAGTATTCTTAAACACCAGAAAGCAAAAAAACCGTTAACCTTTCGACTAACGGTTTTTCTAAATGTGGCGGTGAGATAGAGATTTTAACTCTACGTCGTAGGTATTGCGCTACAAACCCTTTAGTATTATTAAACACCAGAAAGCAAAAAACCCGTCAATCTTTCGATTAACGGGTTCTTCTAAATGTGGCGGTGAGATAGAGATTTGAACTCTAGAAGGGCTACAAACCCTTGCCGGTTTTCAAGACCGGTGCTTTCGACCACTCAGCCATCTCACCAAGTTACTTACAAGAAAAGATTTTTGCTATTCCTTGAAAGTGGGCGCATTTTAAGTACTGTTACCCTACTTGTAAAGTGTTAAATGCAAAAACAGTTCAATAAATTCATCAAAACAGTTTGTTCGAGGATTTAATGTTCAGGTTGTTTTAAAAATCAGCAGAGTTACCCTAGTTTGTATTTAACAACAAGAACAGCAGCTATTTTTACTTAAAAGTAGAAAGCGACTGGACAAGTTATAAGTTTAATAAAGTACCTGCAGGGATATTTATGACATTACCCCTAGCAAGTAATCATGCCCTAGTTCTAGCTGCCCCATCATCAAAGCTAATGTTTTTACCTTTTTAACTTTTCAGTATCAAAAGATAACTGCTGGCTGGCAAGCTTACTTAGTATTTTCAGCGTTAGCACGAGCCTCTAATGCTGTAATTCTCGCTTCAATAGGTGGATGTGAAGACCATAATTGCCTTAAGCCTTGTTTGGTTTTTTCGCTTATTCCGAATGCTGCCATCTGTTCTGGTAGCGCCTCAGGCTCTTTTTGAGCTAAACGTTTTAAGGCGTTTATCATATTTCTATGACCCGCTAAATCAGCGCCACCGGTATCGGCGATAAACTCTCGTTTTCTTGAAAAGTACATGACAATAGTACTAGCAAGTATAGATAACACCACTTGTGAGATCATCACTGTAACAAAGTAGCCAATGCCGTGGCCACGGTCGTTTTTCAATATCACTCGGTCAACAATGTGACCAACCAGTCGTGATAAAAACACTACAAAGGTATTCACCACCCCTTGAATAAGCGTCAAGGTAACCATATCCCCGTTAGCAACATGACTCATTTCATGGCCAAGTACCGCTTCAATTTCACCTTGTGCCATATTATCGAGTAAACCTTGTGACACAGCAACCAGAGCATTATTTTTACTGGCCCCCGTGGCAAAGGCATTCATTTCCCCTGATGGAAATATTGCTACTTCGGGCATTTTTATGCCTACTATTTTTGCTTGTTTTTCAACCGTAGTCATTAGCCATTTTTCAATATTATTCACCGGTTCTTTAATAACCACAGCACCTGTCATCCGTTTTGCCATCCATTTAGAAATCAACAATGAAATAAATGAACCACCAAAACCAATGACACCTGAAAGAATGACTAACGACTGAACATTTAAGTCTGAGCCGTTTTCGGCCAGTATACTATCAACACCTAACAAACTTAGGGTGATACTTAACACCAACATAATGGCTATATTGGTCATTAAAAAAAGAAATATTCGTTTCATCTTTATTCCTACAGTAAAAGTAAATAAATGGCTGGCTTGATACAAATAAGTATATTCGATTCTTAGGTGATTTTATGTGTGAATTGGTAATGACATTGTGTGCATAACTTTTATTGGTCGTTTCATCCCACAAGGCGGTATAACAATAAGCGTTATCTCGGTACTTGAGATGTGCCTTTAAATTGATAACCCTATAAAATAGACTAATAAAATTAAATGGTGAGGACTATAACTTATTTATCTATAGTCGCATTAATATTTGTATTCATGCGATAATAAGTAAAAGTATAATTTAATTAATAGTTTATTTATCAATTAGTAATCATTTAGTTATAGGTCGCGACGTTAGAATTATGATAACCACTTATTACTGGCTTGGCACATAATGTTTAATCTTAGGATATTAACAAGCGGCTTTATCACTTTTGTCTTATGTCACCCAGTGTTGGCCAGTAATTTAGTTGTCAAACTCAATGGGCAACTGCCAAAAGTTGTTCACAACAATGTACTTTCTCATTTAGGCACTCTACCAAATACTGATTTAGCGCGTTCTGCTTTTATTTATAGCGCCAAAGATAACACTCAACAAGCACTGCAAGCACTTGGCTATTATCAAGCAGATATAATTTCGACCGTCGTATCAAGAACAATTAATAGCGAAAAAACGAATAAAGACTCTTGGCAACTTATACTAAACATCACCCTAAATACGGCAACTCTAATAGATAAAGTACTCATTACCCTTGAGGGTGAAGCCAGTAAAGATATTGCCTTTCAAGCATTACTTAATAATCATGAGATTAAGCATGGTCAAAACCTGCATCATGGCAAGTATGAAGAGTTAAAATCTGACTTACTTTCATTAGCCCTACAACGTGGTTATTTCAATGGTGAATTAACTGAAAGTAAAATAGCGATAAAAGAGCAATATCAATACGCTGATATTACCTTGCACTATAAAAGTGGACCACGTTATCAATTTGGTGACGTTGCTTTTAATGATTTCGATTTAGAGCCTGAATTATTATCAAGCTTAATACCCTTTCAAAAAGATGAGTATTACAGTACCAGCGCTTTTCATGAACTACAGCATCAACTGCAGTCAACTCAGTATTTTGGCAGCATAATCGCAGTACCCGGTGACAAGATTGAAGATAAAGTTACTGATAAATACACCATCCCAATTAATGTTTCACTAACCCCAGCTAAAAGCCATCAATTCGATTTTGGTATTGGTTATGCTACCGATACCGAGTTTCGGCTTTCCGCTGCTTGGCGTACGCCTTTAATCAACAAATATGGACACTTTCAAGAAACTAAATTTGAATATTCGACAATAAATCCAACAGGAAAGTTCATTTATAGTATTCCTTTGAGCCATCCTGTCAGTGATTTGCTGCAATTTAAAATTAGCATTGAAAATGAGGACT
>JALJPA010000055.1 GCA_022969215.1 Colwellia sp.
ATAACTTTCGATAATTTTATCGGTAGCTAAAAGCTCTGCCGGTTTTTCACTGTTATAGGTTAGCGGTGATACTTGCTCAGACAACAGACGCTTTTTCATATCTTTAGCATCACTTGAGATGAAAACATAATGAATATCATCAGTTTGCAAGTTCTCTTTAATAACACGATTAACATCTGCTAACGATAGTTTGGCAAACTCACCTCGTACATACTTAACAAACTCTTCGGTTTGATAAAACTCACTATCAAGTGCATAACCTAACTGCTGGTCTTGGCTAGCCACTAATTGCGGTGCGTAGTTCGTTAAGTAATTACGTGTCGCTTGAAAGTCTTTTTCGCTCATGCCATTTTCGATCAGTTTGTCCAACTCATATAAAGCGGCACGTGTAGCGAAATGTGCATCATTATTTGAACGTAAAGGACGTAACCAAACTTGAAAAATTTGGCTTGAACGGCCTAGGTTTGCGTCAGGCTTAGTTTGGTACATACCACGCGGGAAATATTCAATATAAGAATAATCACCATAGTTCATACCACGCGCTTGACGTATTTGTTGATACAAGTAGCTGTTAGAACTACGATGTTCGCCAAAGTATGAGCGCACTAACCAAAGCGCTGCCCAATCTTTGTCACTGCGAAGAGTATCGATTGGGAAACCAAAAGATACTGCCGTTGATTGCGCATTCTTTTCTATTATTGTCGCATGATGACCTTTTAAAACCGGTGCTTTGGCAATAGTTAGACGTTTTTCATCACCAACAGGTAATGCCGTTAAGTCAGAAATTAACTGTGCTTTTAAAGCACTCGGCATAGCCCCAGTAATACCTAAGTTTAATTTAGCTTGGGTAAGTTGAGTGTTGTAGAAAGCTTTAACATCTTCAATGGTGATTGTTGCTAAGTCAGACAAATCACCACTATTATAGTTTTCATAAACATGGCCCTGATAAAGTTGGCTATAAAGCACCTCTTTACCTAACTCTTCATCATTAGAAGATTTAAGGCCTGATTTAATACCATCAATTAACTCTTTTTTCAGACGTTTGAAGTCATCTTCACGCCAGCCCGGATTCAATAATTGATCACTGATCAATTGATACCACTGCGTCGCATTGTCTTTGTGAACACGGCCGGTAAATGACATCATTTCTTTATCTAGCTGAGACGAAAACTGTCCGGCTAAAGGATATAAACCTTTCTGAATGTCTTTATAGCTACGCGTTTGTGAACCACCTTGGGTTAACATGCGCGCGGTTAATGCCGCCACACCTTTCTTACCGACTGGATCTGCTGCCGCACCGGTATAAAATAGGAAGTTAACATCAATCAACGGCGAATCATTAGTCTTATCTAAGACAGAAAACAGCGGCGCGCTAGGGTGAGCCTTTTCCATCTCAATTTTTGCCACTGCGCCGTTGAGGTCAACTTCTTGGTCAAAGCCAGTAATTTTATCTAATGCTGATAAGGTCACCGTTGTGCGGTTTTCATCGACAAAATATTGATTGGCGACGTCTTTAATATCTTGTGCCGAAATTTTGTCAAAGCTATTATATAGATGGTTAATCGTTTCTGGATCGCGATCAAAGTGCATATAACTAGCAAGTGTTGCCGCGATAGCTTCTGATGAATCTAAGCTATTAACAAAACTGTATTTTAAATTAGATTTTAGGTCATTAAGCTTTTGTGCAGAAACTAGCTCGGTGCGTGCTTGTACGTAGGTGCGGTTTACTGCATCACGGACAATGGCTAAATCTTTTTCTTCATTCACTTTGATGAATACGTGACGTAAACCGGCATCTTTTGTTTCAGGGTTGTAGTTAAACATTTGGCTCGCCAACTGCTTATCTACCACTAGCTCTTGATACAAAGCTGAATTATTTGAAAAATACAATTCAGAGATTAAATCTAAAGCGGCGCGATCTTTTTTCTTCGGTTGCCAATCAGAGCCTTTATAAGAAACTAATAACCAATGCCCCGGTAAGCCATCAAATTTTTCATGAACATACTTCGCTGCTTCTTGTTTTGGCTCTGGCGCGATTTCATTAACAAAATCACCTTTTTTCCAACTGCCCCAATGCTTTTCTACCATCGCCATTGTTGCTTGTGGATCAACATCACCAACAATCACTAAAGAAACATATTCTGGCTTATAAAACTGAGCGAAGAACTTTTCGCCATAAGCAATTTGCTCAGGCATAGCTTCGACATCTTCAAAGAAACCCATGGTGGTATGTTTATAGGTATGGGTATCAAATGCTTCTTTTCGCACAGCCGCTAATAACTTTCGAGTTGGGCTAGCATTGTTTTTTAAGTATTCACCTTTTACCGTTAATGCTTCAGTTTTAAACTGTGCATCAGTATATTTAAGGTTTTTAAAGTGATCCGCTTGAATCTCTAATACTTTATCTAAATGAGCTTTAGAAAAATCTAAGTGATAATTGGTGTAATCATTAGTGGTGTAAGCACCATTATCAACACCGGCATTTTTAAATAAATCTGAATAAACATCTTGTGGAAATTTATCTGAGCCTTTAAACATCATATGTTCAAAGAAATGCGCAAAACCTGTTCTACCTACTTCATCTTCATCTCGCGAGCCTACTGACACAGGAATTTGTACTGAAACAAGATCTGGGTAGTCTGTTTTCACCACTAATACCCGTAAACCATTCGCTAACTCTTTGAATAAGTACTTTTGACTAAAGACTTTATTGGCATCATTTACGGCTGATTGCGTTGATGCACTATTGCTAGCGGCCGAACTTGTACCCTCAGTGGTTGCCATGCAGGCGGATAACGTTAAACTTGCAGCGATTACCACCGCCAAACATTTCTTTTTCATATTATGTTTCATCTTAGCTTCCATCATTGTTCCCTATATTTTTATCGCTGTATCTTATGTAACTCTGCGAAGTTTTTCATTAGTTTTGCGAGTTAAAGCTGCGACATAAGGTGGCATCATGTAACAAATAAGTTACACACAGATAACAAATAAAATTAAAGAGAGATATTTTTGCTTGGCATCACGGTGGCGACAACAGTAAAAGGGGGAGTTCCCGTAGCCCTACTCTGCTAACACTTAAAGTTAACTTGGTTCCGTTATCGATTAACACCTTATAACGATTGAACTAATAAGCCGTTAGTCATAACATTCATTTATCTGTTCACTGTCTATATAAAAAGCCACTTGAATCTTGTTTAAGTAATAGTCACTTAAGCGATTTCCATTTAAACGGTAGCCACTTAAGCTATTTTCACATAAACATTCACGACTAAAAAATAAGAGAGTCTTTAATGTCATCTTCTTTTACCAGTAAACTGCCTAATGTAGAGACCAGTATTTTCACTGAAATGTCAGTAATGGCTAATCAGTATCAAGCCATTAATTTATCTCAAGGCTTCCCTGAATTTGAACCGCCTGCTTTTTTGAAAGATAAAATTAATCAAGCCATCAGTGACGGCAAGAATCAATATTCACCATCAAATGGTTTGCCTGAGCTGTTAACTGAAATTGCCAACATGGTACATAGGCAGTATCAAACGCATTTAACCGATGGACAAAAACTCGATGGGCTAAACAACGTCACTATTACCTCAGGCGCTACCGAAGCATTATGGGTCGCGATACAAACTCTAGTTAGCCCAGGTGATGAAGTGATTATTTTTGATCCCGCCTACGACTCTTATGAGCCTGCCATTGAACTTGCTGGAGGAATTTGTCGCCATATCACACTTTCTGCGCCAAGTTATGCCATAAACTGGGCCGTGGTAGAACAAAACATCAATGCTAAAACACGCGCCATTATTATCAACAGTCCACACAATCCAACCGGCTCAATATTGAGTCAAGCTGATCTGAGTGCATTACAGCTGTTGGTTGAGAAATATAATTTATATGTCATCAGCGACGAAGTATATGAGCATATGACCTTTGACGGTTTATGCCATGAGAGTATTTTGCGTTACCCTGAATTGTTTAAGCGCGCCTTTGTCATCTCTAGCTTTGGTAAAACATTTCATTGTACCGGCTGGAAAATGGGGTATTGCGCCGCACCCGATGAGCTTATGGCCGAGTTTAGAAAAATTCATCAATACGTTACCTTTTGCTCTTTTACCCCTGCACAAATTGCCATTGCGCAAATGTTAAAAGCGCAACCGACACATATCACCGAGTTAGCCGGTTTCTATCAGCAAAAAAGAGATGTGCTCATAAACGCACTACAAGGATCTCGTTTTACCCTACTGCCCTCAAAAGGTACTTATTTCTTATTATTAGATTATTCGGACATATCACAGCTCAATGACCGTGAATTTTGTCAGTGGTTAACCAAGAAGATAGGTGTTGCCGCCATTCCGCTCAGCCCATTTTACCCAGCAGAGCAACGGCAGGCTTATCAGCAAAACAATAAAGTTATCCGACTCTGTTTTGCTAAAAATGACGATACTTTACTTAAAGCAGCGGAAATATTATGTCAACTTTAACCATAGCCGCAGTGCAATACGATATTCATTGGCTAGATCAACAAGCCAATTTTAATCACTTAGAGCAGCTCATCGAAAATCACTTTACTGACAATGCTGCTGTCGACCTATTATTGCTACCAGAAACCTTTTCGACGGGTTTTTGTATTAATAAAAGCAATGTACAAGAACCCGAAGATGGCGGCCTTGCGTTAGCCTGGCTAAAGAAAATAGCGCGACGATATAACTGCGTAGTAGCTGGCAGTGTTTTAGTGAGCCAAAACAATAAAAAAGTGAACCGTTTTTATTGGGTGTTTGCTAATGGCACTGTTGAACATTACGACAAACGTCATTTATTTCGTTTAGGAAAAGAACAAGACCATGTTGAACAAGGCCAAAACAGAAAAATAATCACCATTAACGGTATCAAAATATTGCCATTGGTTTGTTATGATTTACGCTTTCCCGTTTGGTCTAGAAATTGCCAAGATTATGACCTTATGGTCAATGTCGCTAATTGGCCCGCTGCTCGACGTCATATCTGGGATACTTTATTAAAAGCACGAGCAATGGAAAATCAAAGCTTTGTTGTTGGCGTGAATCGTATTGGTGCAGACGGTAGCAACACCCCTCATTCTGGTGGTACCACTATCATTGATTTTACCGGTGAAAACATTGTTTGTGCTGCGGATAATCAACAAAAAATCATTACCACGCAACTCGACTTTAGCAAGCTGGAGAAATTCAAAGATGACTTCCCCGCATTTTTAGATGCCGATGAATTTGAATTATTATAACGAGTGAACAAGGCTACCTTTTAGAATGCAACTCTCGGTGTGGCTTACTCATATTTAGTTATAATTTGAGTTTGATGTACTAGCTCCGAGGAATTCCAAAGGCAAAATCTAGAGCGGAGACTGTCTCACTCTTGCTCTTGCCTGTCATCGCCACCACTAAAAATCATTTAAATTTACTCGGCTCCCATTTCCATATGAAAAACATATGATAAATTTAACTATTTACTAAAAATAGTTTTAGCAATAAAAGTCCACTACTGCAATAGCGGTTAAAGCTATTGACTAACAAAAGCAAAACCCATAATGTAAGCGCTTTCAATTTGTATATAAGATATAACTTGGCGGTAATGGTGATGATTCTATTGCTTTTACTTACCGTTTTCACTATCAAACAAGCAATAAAAACAAGATAATTAAACACAAAAGCAATATAAAACAAACGCTTATATTCTTTTGTATTAAGTAGGAAACAACTAGTTTAGAAAACTATTTATCTAGAATTCTTCTATAATCCACGAAGACTACCCTGTTATCTTAATTCAAAAAAATAGAACTATAACAGGACTCACGTCCAAAATAGTCATGTGATTGGTATTGGCTTTATTACTGGACCACGGTCTACATTGCTTGCTAATTCACCCATAATTTAATGAGATCTACAAAATGTTTGAAAACTTAAAATTTAGAACCAAATTACTAGCCGGTTATGGGCTGATTTTATCCTTAATGTCTATAATTTCTATCGTGGTATTTTTTAGTGTTAAGTCACTCACCAATAATTTTGGCTGGGTTGATCATACCTATAAGGTCTTAGCAAAAGCGTCTAACATTGAAGCGGCAGCGGTTGATATGGAAACGGGCATGCGTGGCTATTTACTCGCTGGCAAAGACGGATTTCTTGACCCTTATAATAATGGTAATAAAACCTTTAACAGTTTAGTCACTTCACTTAGTAAAACCGTGTCCGACAATCCTGCTCAAGTAAAACTGTTAGCTGAAATATCAACGACAATTAGCTCATGGCAAGACAAAGTTACTGAGCCTGTGATTCAATTAAGGCGAGAAATTGGTGACGCCAAAACCATGAATGATATGGCAGATTTAATTGGTGAAGCAAAAGGTAAGCAGTATTTTGACAAATTTAGAAAACAATTGGCAACCTTCATCCAAAGAGAAAGAGTGTTAATGGAGACACGTCAACAGCAAGCTCAAAAAAGTAATAACCTAAGTGAGTTAAAAAAACTGACGGCTTGGGTTGAACATACTTATCGAGTTATTGCGACGGCGCAAGCGATTGTTGCCTCGGCAGTTGATATGGAAACAGGCATGCGTGGCTTTCTTCTTGCGGGACAAGAAGAGTTCCTTGGGCCCTATAACCGAGGTAAAAGGACATTTTATCGTCTTATTGATGAATTATCTCAAACCGTGTCAGATAATCCAGCACAGGTTAGGGTATTAGCAGGAAGTAAAAAAACCATTGATAACTGGATAGATTCAGTGGTTATTAACCAAATTGAGTTACGTCGTGAAATTGGCAATTCAAAAACAATGGATGATATGGCTGATTTAGTTGGCGAGGCAAAAGGAAAAGTATATTTCGATAAATTTAGAGCACAAATAAAAACCTTTAAAGAAAGGGAAAGTAGCTTAATGATGTTAAGAAATGAGCAGTTAGCTAGCACTGAATCTACCGTCATTAATGCCACTGTTTTAGGTACACTCATCGCTATTTCTTTAGGTCTATTTATCGCGTTTTGGTTAACACGCCATGTAATGAATTTATTAGGCGGGGAGCCAAGTTATATTGCTCAAATGGCAAAACAAGTTGCCTCCGGTGATTTATCCATTAACTTTAAAAAGGACCAAGTAGAGCAAGGCATATATGCCGAAATGAAAAGCATGGTAGCAACACTGCAAGAAAAAACAAATTTAGCGCAGCAAATTGCTTCAGGTAACCTTGATCTTAATGTCAATCTGGCCTCTAAAGAAGACTCTTTAGGACTTGCTTTTCAAGAAATGATCACCAATCTCAATGACGTATTAGGGCAGACACAACAAGCGAGCATCGAAATAGCAGATGCCAGTGGCAGTGTTTCATCAAGCAGTAATGCATTATCTGAAGGCGCGGCGAGTCAAGCGTCCAGCCTTGAAAATATTTCATCATCGTTGAATCAACTATCAACACAAATAAACCTCAATGCTGATAATGCTACCCAAGCGAAAGAGCTGACCTTAAAGGCACAAAAAGAAACCAACATTGGTAGTGATAAAATGGAAGAAATGATTGCTGCTATGGAAGATATTTCAACTTCTAGTCAGAGTATTTCTCAATTTATTACTACCATTGACGAAATTGCCGCACAAACAAATTTACTTGCCTTAAATGCCGCCATTGAAGCTGCCCGTGCAGGTGAGCAAGGACGAGGTTTTGCTGTTGTCGCTGATGAAGTGCGTAGTTTGGCAGCAAGAAGTACTCAAGCGGCGGCTGAAACCGCAAAGTTAATATCAGGTGCTGTTGAAAAAACCCAAATTGGCAGCACTATAGCTTCTCAAACATCCGAAAGTTTTAAGAGTGTTTTTGAAAGTATTCGTCAGGCATCTGAGTTAGTTGAATTAATTGCGGAAGCAAGTAGTGAACAAGCGACTGGCGCAAATGTAATAAATGAGGGCGTTGCAGAAATTGATAGTGTTACCCAACAAAACAATGATGCAGCTCAAGGCAGCGCCGCTGCAGCAGAAGAATTATCACAACAGGCAAAACAATTACAAGATATGTTAACGCGCTTTAAGTTAATGGCATAGACGTGATTAGTTATGGCGAGCCTGAGAGGGCTTGCTAACTCAATGCAACTAGATTCTAGTTTTAGCTACTACAAAGTGTCTATTTCTGAGTCTGAACGCTTGTGCAATTCTCTTCTGGTTAATAAGCGATTCGTAACAGCTATTAACTAGGCCACCCATGATAATGTTAATAATGGGTGGCCTAATAAATTTTGTCAGAGTGGTGCTAATTGTAACGCCGTTGACCGGTCAGTTAACGGTGGAACATCCAATGATTTAGAAATCGCTTCTTGGTTTTTAAAACGGTCAAATTCTGCTTTAGTAATATCTAATTGCTGCAAATAGGCTTTGAAAGCAGCAAAATCTTCTCGGTCAAACCCCACCTTTGAATTTGTCATTAATCCATCAATATAAGCTTTATCACCATTAATATTTATATTTGCGATAGCTGAATAAGGCTGTCCATATTCCTCTACACGTATTGCTCGAACAGCTTTAATTTCAAAAATCCAATGATCAACTTTAATGCAACGAGTGGCGGTTTTCTGGAGAGAATTAGAAATATTCTTAGACATGTAAGTTACCTGTTTTGGTTTTAGGCCTTTTATTCTGTGAATGTCGATTGCAATTCAATCAGCTTTCGTAATAAACGGATCTTAATTTATATTTTATCGGTTTAGTTAGCACAAAACACACCACAGTGGTAATAAGCTGTTTTTGAAGTATTTTCAGCAGACATCTAAAGAAATCGATGGAAAAACTGTCGCCATCTGACAACAGACAAAAACATAACATGGCTATTTAGAGCTGAGATTTAAGTGAATGACGTTATAAATTATGAGAAAACAACGGCTAGATGTTTTTTTGTCGATAAGAGCCGTGTCGCTTGTAGGCGACAGTAAAATCACAACTCAATGTGAGTGCAACATAGAATTGAGCTTGTAAGACAATTAATCGGTGAACAACGACAGCTTTTTCATTGCCTTAGACTTTATGGCTTGTTTGGATCCCTGCTCCCTGCTTGGCGTCGGGTGACGACTGCACGAAAAAGGGAGTGCCCTACTCAGTAAAAAATTAAACTTTTAATTTCAACTAACGTAACCCTAAATTTCTGCCGAAAAGCGCAGAACATAAATCGTCCCTGAACATGGGCAGCCCTCGACGTCAGCGTGATTCGTCGAAGACATGTGGATAAACTTAACAATCCATTTGTTAGCAGCTCAGAGGGATTACAAAAGCAGAAGAAAGAGCGGCGACTGTCTCACTCTTTTTTTTGGCTGTCATCGCCAACACAAAAAAACAACAAAGGTATGGCAGACAGTCACTTAAGATTACCGATAACGAATATCATGAAAAAGTGTCTATTCGCGCACAAAAAGCGCTTAGGCTAGGTTTAACTTAGATATCTTTATCAGTAAGTACATGACCATGCAGTAAAGTAGTTAACAATATGCTACCAAGCAATAATGTTGCTACTTGTTGCTTAGTAGAATTTTTCTATTATCTATACTCGTAATGATTACCAATTTATTTGAACATGATTCGTTACTTTTTGGTTGTCTTAGCAATGTAGCCTAAAAGGTTTTCACCATCACTTGCCATTATTTCATCACTGCTTTGTTGTACAAATTCAAGCTCATGGGTAATACATTTAAGCTGATCTCTTAGATCATGACTGACAAATAAAAGGTGGGTTTTACTGTTTGCCGCAATATAGTCCATTAACGCTAAAACTTTCTCACGGTTATGATTGTCTAAGCCTTGGCATGGCTCATCTAAAATCAAAATCATCGGTAACTTCACCACGGCGCGGGCAATTAATACTAAGCGCTGTTCACCGTATGAAAGTTGATTAAAGTAAGTATTTTCATGCTGCTCTAGTCCTAGTAAAACTAACCACTGACGAGCAATAATCACTTGCTGTCGGCTCGGGCTATCATACAAACCGATACTATCGTAAAAACCTGAAAGTACCACTTTGATTAACGTTGTTGATACCCGGTAATCTCGATGTAATTGTGCGCTCACTAAACCGTAATGACGCTTTATATCCCAAATAGATTCACCACTGCCACGCTTTACACCAAATAAATGAATATCTTTACCATAAGCTTTTGGACTATCACCCGAAATCATTGCTAATAGGGTTGATTTACCACAGCCATTTGGCCCAATAATGCGCCAATGTTGGCCTTGCTCAAACTGCCAGTTGAGTTCGTTGAATATTGGTTTTTGATCAAAACTTACTGAAACATTATTAACCGAGACCAAGGTTTTATTTTCTCTCTGGCTATCGTAGGTTAAACAGTCGGGTAAATGGTGTGGCAGACTATAATGACTTTCATTGAGCTGCTGCCATTGTTCAGATACGATAATTTCCTTTCGCTTACCTGAAAGTACTATTTTACCCTTTTGCATATAGACTAAATTTTCAATACTACTGGGTAGGCTTTGATGATAAAAATCAAATAAAATAATGCTAACACCTTGTGCCACCAATGAATTAAGCACACTACTTAAATGTGCCTGCGATGCAATATCTAGTCCTGCATAAGGTTCGTCTAGTAACATTACTTGCGGTTTCAACATTAATGCTCGTGCCATTAATACCTTTCGTGTTTCACCGGTAGATAATATTTTGAAGGGTTTTTCGAGCAATTTTTCAATAGCTAATAGAGCAACTATTTCGTCTAAGTCTTTTTGTAAAAAAGGATTCTCATCAATAATTATTTCGAGCGCTGTACGGCCATTATCTACCGCTCCTTCCATATAATCACTGCGATCGTTCAGGCGGTCTTGCGCTAAGGTTTGCGCTTCTAATTCAAAGCTTAAGGTAGTGAATTTTTCAGTTAAAGTTACCCTACCTTGATAATTAGTTATCTGCCCTGCCAATATTTGCGCTAACACAGATTTACCGCTGGCGTTATCGCCTAGTACAAGTAGAGACTCACCTTTTTCTAAAGATAATTGCCCAATGAATAACGATGACTCATTTGGTGATTTACTCAGTGAATAATTCGGTGACGAGTTCGGTGATTTGCTAGATAACTGAAAGTGTAATTGCTCAATAGATAACATGGGAGACAGCAAAGTGAAGTATGGATATTTAATTATACTAATGTTGCTTATTTAAAAGCTACGATCAAAATATTATTAGTTATATTTAACTGAGGCTTGGCGGTATTTTCTGTTTTGCATCGTGGTGGCGACAGCTCCAAGGGGCGAACTCCACCCCTACTCCGTTTGGGCATCCAAATTTAGCATGAGTTTAGCTTACTATTTGGCGTCGCGATGGCAACAACACCCAAGGGGCGACATACCGCGCGTCTGCCCTTGGAACGCCTGCGACGCCCTACTCAGTGAAAACATAAATCATCAATTTTGAGTTTACACTCAATACCTGCTTTATTTATTACTCAAAGTCGTCCTTGAAAAGCGGCAATCTTCGCCATCAGGACAATATGCTCAGGAGAATACGCATCCTGCATTATCTAATAAGTCACATCCATGTAGCGGCATTGCTCAGCTTGACTAACACTTTACAAAATTGAGATTTATTCACTGAGATGGGATTAGGAGTATTTGACAGTTCAAGCTTATTTAAGAGCTATTATCTATTAATAGACAACCACAATATTAACAATTACCAAGTCTGCTTGAGCAGAAAACAATTTAAAGTGAAACGACACTCCACCCATAAAACTAGTAAGTTAACTACATTTTATTGCAAATAATTACTAATGTGCTACATTTAAGCTTGTTATTACGTAAAAATACCACATATTAACTAAGTATTAATAATAGAGGTTATTTAAATATGGAAAATCAACAAACACATTTAAGAGATGATAATGTCATTGAAGTGACAACGTTTGATTATAGCAATGAGAACTTGCCTCGTGACTTTGATATCCGTATTGAAGTTGCTGAACAACGTGAAATACTAGAGCAGTCATAACTTAAAGCACGGGTAAGTCCGTTTAGTTAGAATAAAGGGGAACGACTGTTCCCCTTTTAGATCCCAGAGCGCCATGCTCAGCAGAAAATTCACCTTTCAATTTCATCTAGTGTAGGCCACGACTTTGTCGATTACTTAGTAGATTGCAGTTAATCTCCCTACTTGGCGTCTCGGTGTCGATCACTGCCAAATGCGCGTTACACACCATTTATATGAAGATAGGCTTT
This sequence comes from Colwellia sp., assembly GCA_022969215.1. Taxonomy (GTDB): domain Bacteria; phylum Pseudomonadota; class Gammaproteobacteria; order Enterobacterales; family Alteromonadaceae; genus Colwellia. Next base: position 12,224 of record JALJPA010000055.1, read on the forward strand.
GGAATCCCCATGCCTCTCGAGCAGCTAAAATGAAAGCTAAAGGTTGGCTGAACTAAGTAACAACATGTTATTTTTAATTAAAACGATGATTTAATCATTGTTATCAATGAAAAATTTAGCCATGGTATTACTTCTTATACCATTTGGATTAATTAAGGTTCCAGAATTCAATGAGAATAAATTTTCAAGAACAAGGCGCTTGATTGAGCAATAGCTGGCTATTGGGATTGAAAGCAACGATGTTATTGGAACTTTAGGCCATTTGAAAATGATCACTTAGTTAGTGCAATTGCTATTACATTTTCAATTTCAGTGTTAGCCAAGGAATACTCATTTATGCACTCGTCAAAGCAATTTGTTAATCAGATACTTAATCTTTTTAATAGTAAAAAATTAATCATCATCTGCTCACTTTTCCCTATACTTGCTAATGCAACAATTGCCGATCAAGATTTTCTTCAATGCAAAGTTAACTTGGCTAAACGCGCTGAAAACACAGGATTTTCTTCCTATATAACTCAAACGGTTATTAATAATATTTCCCCTATTGAGCAAGTGATTGCTTTAGATAAAAAACAACCAGAATTTACCCAAACTTTTGAGCAATATATTAAGGCAAGAGTTACTGCTTACCATGTTCGAGTAGGTGCAGAAAAACTAAGACAAAACAAAAAGCTATTTGACTCATTAGAAAAAAAATACGGTATTCCCCGCCAATATTTAGTGTCTTTTTGGGGCTTAGAAACAGTTTTTGGCAAACACAAAGGTAAAATGTCAGTACTTGATGCCCTAGCAACGTTAGCCTGTGATCAACGCCGTAGTGAGTTTTTTACCCAAGAATTATTAAACTTGTTCACCTTAATTGAAACAGAACAAGTTTCTGTTGAGCAACTAAAGGGCTCTTGGGCTGGTGCCATGGGGCATATGCAGTTTATGCCTTCAGCGTTATTAAAGTATGCGGTTGATGGTGATAATAATGGCAAAGTGGATGTTTGGAACAGTGAGGTTGATGCATTAACAACGGCGGCTAATTACTTAAGTAAAATAGGTTGGCAAGCCAAAGAACGCTGGGGTAGAGAAGTAAAATTACCAGAAAACTTTGCCTTCGATAAAGTGGTATTTGATCAATATTACCCACTTAATTATTTTCAGCAGTTAGGCGTTAAAAAAACTAACAATCAACCCTTACCTGTTTATGATATTCAAGCTGAGCTTTATCTACCTTCAGGCCATCAAGGGCCAGCTTTTTTACTTTATCCTAATTTCAATGTAATCATGACCTGGAATCTGTCGAAAAGCTATGCGCTATCCGTAGGCATCTTGGCCAATAAATTAGTTGGCGCTAAAGACATTGAGTTTTTCCAAAAAGAGCAAACTAAGGTGAAACCTTATAGTGTTGCTGAAATGAAAAATCTGCAAAGCCAGCTTAATTCGTTAGCATTTGAACCAGGTGAGCCCGATGGCATTTGGGGACCTAAAAGCAGACATGCCATTCGCTTATTTCAGCTACAACATCAACTTATTGCCGATGGATATCCAAATAAAGAAGTTTTTTTAACAATGAAGTTAGTGATGAGTAAAATTGAACCTATTGCGCCCAGTACTAATCAAGAAAGTTAATGGGAAAGTTGCTTGATGCCTGAAAAAGTAAACCTTATAGCACTATGCTATATTGATATTTTGGCATTAACTCCAAGGCTTGGTGTTTACTTTCCTACTTGACGTCGCGGTGTCATCGCCACCGCGACAAATCATTTTAATTTACTCTAACTATATTAATTTTCTGGCTTGCAGACATAAAATAGCTAGAGCTAACTCACAGTACTTTGTTATACGGTCTTCTTACGAATAAGGCTCAGACCAAATAGAGACATCAGCATCAGTACGAAGGATGAAGGCTCGGGAACAGCAACAGTTACCGGCACACCAATAACATATTGTAAGTTAGCCGTAGGGATATTACCAGCCAGGATTTGGGTTTCCGCCAAGATTAAGCCGTCACCAAGGATCCAATTACAGCCAGAAGAAATGTACGTGCCCGCAAAAGAGCCCGCAGCCACATTGGCGGTACAGCCTATGTCCAGGAAGTTGAACAATACATTAGATGACAACACACCATCCAGCTGAATTGCAGATCCGCCACCCAGAAAAAAGTTACCGGTGATATTAATTACAAACTCATCTGTAGCAGAGCCAATTAAAGTAAGCGTGTCGCCGCCAGCCAAATGGATATCTCCATCAATAATAAAGGCATCCAGTCCAGAGCCAGACGCCGTCAGTGTCTGAGTGGTATTCACTGAGGAAAGAAGGCTACCACCGAGACTAGCCGCACTAAAAACTGCAGCTTCAAGATCTGCAAAAATCACATCCCACTCGGAATCACTTAGTGCTAGCGTCTCGCCATCGACAACCAATCCCGGTGATGCATTTATATAACCGCCGTGCAGATTACCGTGTATTTTCACGCCTGGGGCAGTACTCAAGTAATTACGCGCACCTACATCACCCCAAATTTGAGCCTCAGAGCCCAGTACCATAGTCCCGCCGACGGGAAACAGCTCACCCGCGCTCAGCAAGGTGTAACTACCCGCCGCGCCCAAATCAATCGGCGTTGCCGAAACCAAAGGAGCCATCGCACTAAAACCTGCTATCGCGATAGCCTTGGTCAAAATTCTCATTCTATTTCCTATTCGATCTATAATTATTTTCTAGTAATGCACAACTGTCACAGTATTTAGCATCAACTGCTACTAAAGTACTTATTACTGCCCATAAGCAATTATCGCACCAACCAAGCATAAACCAACTAAAACAATTACTTGTTACTGCATTAACAATTATAACGACGAGAAGTGTTAAATAATCCGACACTAAAAGAAGGGGTAATCAACCGGCATTAGGCGTAAAAGACTTTGCTATCAGCTGCATCAATCACTGTTGTGGCGCGTGATATACAGACACCCACTCATTGATTAAAATACACCTAAGTGATAATTGGTGACCTATTAAGTTTTAGGATTATTACTCTTTGTCACCGACCCTTTTAACTCTACCTTTCGCTCTTACTCCATATTATGGGTATCATCGTCACTGCGACAAATCATACAAGTTTACTCTGACTGCATTTCTTTTATTTGATGCCTAAGCTGAAACTGCAATTGAGCGTAAATAAAGCACCACTCACCGAGAATCAATTGGAACCCCACAGATACCCTTTACTATCTGATTGAATTAGAACCGCCAAGGAAAAGGAAAATATGCTGCATAAACTGTCAAAAGCATTTTTATCAACCGTTGCTTTATCGACCATCGTTCTATCACTAGTCGCTACGCAAGGTAAAGCTTCCGAAGGCAAATCGTCCGAAGCCAAATCATCCAAAGATAGTGCACCCGAAGTAATCACGATAAACGCTACCAACAAAGCGCCGCTATTCGATGGTCGTTGTGACAAAGACGAATGGCAATCAGCAATAAAATTCGAATTACCTGCACAAACTGCCGTTTATCTAATGCATGATAACGACTCATTATACATATGTGCCAAAGGCAAAGCCGAAGATTACGCTGTCATTGATATCTATATAGAGAACACTAAAACTGGTTATCTGCATAACCTTCATGCCTCTGCTCAATTGGGAGAGCGAATATTCAATGGCAAAGAATGGAGTAAACCTGATCGTTGGAATCTAAAGGACTGGAGGGGGTTTTGGGTACCTTATGCGGGCAGAGTAGAATCAGAGGATGGCTTGAAACCCAAATTTTTGAAGGGCTCTCATAGAGAAATGCAAATTCTTCGTAAGAAGTTTGTCGGTGTCACTTGGAATATCATGATTAGCGTAAGCGGTATTTATCACGATGAGGGCTCTACGAAATACTCTTATCCCGAAAAGGCAATAGATACAGATTCATCGACTTGGGCTAAGTTTTCTTTTTCTAAATGATAGCTCCGAAGACAAAACGTGAAGGCTTATGGATTAATTAAGGCCGAGTAAAAGCCGAATTAAAATAGAATTAAAGAGGTCAGTGACAATAACAATTAATTATCATTATTAACTGTCTCCGCCCCTATGTTTTATTCAATAGCGAGAGATAAACTCAACAGCATTGAGATTATCTCTGGACTTGGCGTCGCGGTGGCCGAAAAATCACTTTACTTTACTCTACCCCAATTATTACTGAGGATAAGCGACAACCCAATCAGAGCCAACATCACCTTGTCTATCAAATTTATATTTAACAGAAGAAAAACCACAGATTTTTACCAGACCATTAAAGTCAAACGGTTGTTTTTTTCCTACTTTTGATTCCATGAATGCAGCATCGCTTGGTATAATAATTTTTTCATGTTCTGCTGAGATTACAAATGCGGCTTCAGCCAATATCAGATCATTATTATGAAGCTTAATAACCTCAGCGTTGCCTAAACTGTTTCCATCTAAATCTCTAAACTCAAACTCTTCTGGATGATTAATTTCAATAACATCACCGTCATTAAGTTGATATGTAATTAACATGTTTACCATTGTTCATTTCTCCCAATTTAATTTGTTTTTTTAGTGGCTTAGAGGGCTTTACCTAATAAGCTAATTTGATGACAGAATACATTAAAGTAACAAACTATTATTGATATGAACACACCTAAAGTCAGATACTTCTATTAATAAAGAGTTAGTCATCCGAGTCGGAGAAGCTGATGTTAAAATAACTATTAACAGTAGCGGCCCTAGCTAATTGCTAGTTAATTGTTAATTGCTAATTTCAGACTTAGGCTTAAAAACCACCAAACTTAACGAAGGTAAGTTAAGCTTAATTTATTGATATAAATATTCACAAGTTATTATCGCTAGCCTCATTAGTTGCCTAATTAATTGATAAGACTTGGGTGAATTGAAGAGTACATTTGTTAGCGGCTCCTAGGATTTCCAAAGGGAGAAAAGAAAGAGTAGAGACAGTCTCACTCTTTCTTTTATCTGTCGTCGCCAGCGCGAAAAACATAAAACTTTACTCAGGCCGTATTTATTCCAGAGCTTTACACCGTCAAAAACCAGAATAGATGAATAAATTTTATTCATCTATTAATCTTATTAATTATCACTTATCATTGTATTTATCGTTACCGCTAGTAAATAGAAACATGTCAAGAAATCTGCCTGCCCTACATCTTTTTGTCATTTTTGAAGCCGCTGCGCGTCTTGAAAACTTTAAACAGGCTGCAGGTGAGTTATTTATAACCCCCTCTGCGGTAAGTCACCAAATTAAAGCACTAGAGAGTTTTTTAGGCTTTGAATTATTTCAGCGGAAAAGCCGTGGCGTTGCCTTAAATTCCGCGGGTAAAGTATATTTACACTATGTTCAACAGGCTATCGATAAACTTGAGCAAGGCACTAAGGTTGTCAGTAATAAATTTTCTTCGCCTTCCCTTAAAATATCCTCTTTTCCGACCATGGCAAGCAATGTAATCATTCCACAATTAAGTCAATTTCAAGACAAGTACCCTGATATAGATATTCGTATAGAAACGGGCATGAATGTGACAGATTTACGTTATGACGACTGCGATTTAGCTATACGTGTAGGAAGAGGTGATTGGCCTGGTGTTGTGGTTAAAAAATTACTTAACCTTACAGCGCACGCGGTATGTACCTCAGCTTTTGCCAAAAAATATAAACTAACATCACCTGAACAAATCAACCAAGTACCCCTTATCGACCTTGCCAATATGAATAATGTTTGGCACACCTGGGCGGAAGCGATGCAGTTACCCAAAATGCAATATAAGCATAAATTAACCTTTAGTAATTACGATGCTTCTTTGCAAGCTGCAGAGCAAGGCCTTGGTTTGGCACTGGCCATCATGCCTATTGAATATGCCTTAATTGAACGGAAGTTATTAGTCTTACCGTTCGAGCAAGCAGCGAGTTTTGACCAAGCACTTTATGCGGTATATCGCGAAGAAGATAAAAACCGGCAAGATATTCACTGTTTCTTAGACTGGTTAACGACGTTACCTATTCTAAAAACCATTTAATATAACTTTATGGGTGAATTAAATTCACCTATACAGTGAATATTATCCTTTTGTAACATTCCCGATCTATCACTAATATTGCCTTATTAAGTACAGCGTTAATTATTCTCCATTGTGAATAAGTTAATTAACGACTAAACCAAGGATGAAGTAATGTTAGATTCAAAAATCATAGTGGCATATCGAATAATTGCGGTAGTAATACTCAGCATACCAACGGTAGTAAACATTTATATTAACGGGGATATTGTTAACTCAATTGTTACTGTGCCTTTCATAACGCTGACATTATCAGGTATCGCTATTTTTATTGATGGCAAACTAGAAGCTTTATTAAATCGTGAAGGAGTATTATCAACATTTAAAATTCCCACTGTAAATATTGACCTAAAACTACCAACAATAGCTTGGTATATAAAATCAATTAGCCAAAATAACAATATAGATCATACAAGTGGCCAGACAGTTCCTCACAATAAAGCTTATGAAGGCTAAGGGGACAGTTTTCAGCGCCCGACTCTGCTTGGCGTCTCTGAGGTGACTACACGAAAAGGGGAGCGGCTGCTGCCCTCTCTTTTGGCTGTAGTCGCCACCGCAACAAATCATTTAAACTACTCTGACGCCATTTATTACCTGATTAAGTGACTAGTTCTGACAATGTGCATCAACAAGAGTGATTTGCGAGATAAGCACGCTATTGGGCGCAACTGATCCTGGTGAACCTCTGCTGCCATACGCTAAATGGGGCGGTATATAAAGCTCCCAGGTTTCACCAACCTTCATCATAGGTACACCTTCACGCCATCCTTTAACCATTTTAGATAACTGAAACTTATCGGGATTACCACGTTGATAACTACTGTCGATAATTCGTTTCGATCTAGCTGACAACATTTTATAGTGCACAGTAACTTTATAATCAGCATTAGGTTTACAACCCGTACTTTTCTCTAAAATTTTGTACTGCAACCCCGAGTCAGTGGCTACCACCCCCTCTCGTTTAAGGTTCATCTTTAACCAGTGTGCATTGATTTCTTCGGGGCTATACACGCTACCAGAGTTGTTGGAACTCGCGCAAGCAAACATCAAGGTACAAGCAAAACTGACTAACAAAGTGCGTATTAACATATTTTTACTCTCGACTAATAAGGCAACTGATTTTATAGCTAAGTTACTTTAAAGTCATGATATTAAAGTAAGCAACTCATCTTCTCCAACGCACTATTTTTTAAATTGCATAACAATATTCCCATCTGCTTCAAATCAGACGTTAGCATTAGCCCTTTTCCCTTGGTTCATAACTCGTGTATTTGCTGTTGCAACTTCGTGAGCAATAGCGTGACGACAAACCTGTTATTTCTAATTGTTCTGAGTTAATAACTGTAGATCTGTTTTAACCTAGAATATAGTATTAGCCAGCTTATCAATGCGTTGTCACATTTAAGAAAAGGTTAAAATGGAAGATATATTAGTTACTTTGGTTAACTTTGCTTGGGGACTTCCCATGGTTTTGTTACTTGTCGGCGGTGGTGCCTATTTTGTTATTCACTCTAGACTAACTCCCTATAAAAGACTTGCTCATGCTATTAGCATCATTGGTGGCAAGTATGATAATGAAAAGAATACCAAAGGAGATATTAGTCACTTTCAAGCGTTAATTGTCGCGCTGTCAGGAACGCTAGGTCTTGGAAATATTGCCGGGGTGGCTGTCGCCATTACCATGGGCGGACCAGGAGCAATATTTTGGATGTGGTTGACGGCAATCGTTGGTATTGCAACCAAATTTTATACCGCATCTTTAGCTGTTATGTATCGAGGCGAGGACCGTAGTGGCAAATTACAGGGCGGACCAATGTATGTGATTAGAGAAGGTTTAGATAAAAAATGGCTGCCCCTCGCTTGGTTATTTTGCATCGGCTGTATATTTGGTGCCTTGCCTCTTTTTCAAATAAATCAATTAGTGCAAATATTAAGAGATGTCATTGCCATCCCCTATGGGCTAGCGGAAACAGACAATCACTTCACTTTCGATTTGTTAGTTGGCTTGGCATTATTTATGATGATTTCTTGGATTGTCATGGGGAAATTAACGCGAATTACCGCAGTAGCCACCAAAGTTGTTCCTATTATGGTCATCGGTTATTTTATAATGACATTAATACTACTGGTAATGAACTACGATAAAATACCTGAAACATTTATGCTGATTTTTTCAGGTGCATTTAATCCAGGCTCTGCTGCTGGAGGACTTATAGGTACAGTTATTATTATCGGGGTTCAGCGAGGTGCATTTTCTAATGAAGCGGGCATAGGCACTGAATCTTTAGCCCATGGAGCAGCTAAAACCAACGAACCCATTCGAGAAGGATTTGTTGCTTCATTTGGCCCCATTGTTGATACGTTAATTGTCTGCACATGTACTGCTTTAGCTGTGTTGGTTACCGGTGCTTGGCAAACAGATCATCAAGGCGTTGGCATGACGGTTTATGCCTTTGAGCAAACCTTTCCCAATGTAGGCAGTTATTTTTTAATGGTAATGGTGTTTTTTCTCAGTACGAGCACGGTGTTAACTTTTTGGTATTACGGCAGTAAATGTAGTGAGTTTTTGTTTGGTAAGACATTTGAAAAGGTTTATAAGCAGTTTTACCTGATGCTTATTATCGTAGGCGCTGTAGCATCCTTGTCTATGGTGATTAATTTCATCACCTTCATGTATGCTTTAATGGCAATTCCAACCATGATATCAACGTTATTACTCTCTTCAAAGGTAAGAAAAGCTACACAAAAATATATAAAAGATTACTTATAAATGATGTTTTTAAATAAGAATAAAGGGGCAGTGACAAAGTACTAGAATTACTATTTGTCACCGTCCCCCTTTATTTTTTTGAGGTTAGAAAATTCAGCTTTTAATGAATCAGATAATTAGTGCCTGCTTCATTTAACGCTTGATAAAAATCTTCAATATTGCAGGCTTCTTCTAATTGACAGATCACCCGATATTTTTCTATTGCTGGCTGATAACCTTGCAAAGCGGCCTGAAATAACCAATTAGCTGCATTCTCTACATCACCACTTCCTTCAATGTCGGTGAAAGTTAAGTAGAGTTCAGCCAAGTTGGTTTGTCCTGGTGCATAGCCTAATTCTGCCGATTTTTTCAATAAGTTAAAAGCTTGCTCAAAGCCATCTTTAATATAACTGGCTTTAAGGAAAGCCACCGCTTGGGTATTTTCACGCTTGCCGGGGATATAGTGCCACTCTTCTTTCGCCACTGTAGAGTTAGTCACAGGGTTGCCATCAATCATATAAACCGCTCTATTTCTACCGATCGAAATAAGCTCTGGCCGCACTACTCGATAGATAAAACCTTGTTCAAACAAACTATCTAACTCTGCAGAAGAAAAATTATGCCGTTGTGTTTCGAAATAATCAAAATTTGTACTGTGGCCATAACGAACACCATTACTCAAAGAATTTTTTAATGGATAAAAGTAATTACCATAAGTAAGAGATACTGTGCCACCCGTAATATCTACAACTTTAGCAAGTCGATATTTGTGGTGTGGACGTCGATCTCCTGAAGTTTTTCGATAGTCTAAATAATAAAAATCATTAATTTTAGGTGCTTCGATATACGCTTGGCTCTGACGGTGTTTTTCTTGTTCTTCAGAAAAGTAATAACTCAGCAGTAGGATGATAATAATGCTGCCAGTAAAAGTACTTAGCAAGCGTAACTTGTTGAAAAATGCCAAACTGAAATCAGAGAAAATTAGTTTTCGATCCGAAGTGTTATTAGTAACCTCGGCAAGGTTTTGACATTGTAAACATTGTACTCGTGTATCACGCTTTACCGGAAAAATAGGCAAGTACTCAAAAAAATAAAAACTATAAGTAATCACTGAATTGACACGATGTTGTTGGCTACCGCAACAAAGGCAAATTAATTTGTCCGTTATGCCTAAACTTACTATCGACTCACGATAATCCATTATCAAAACCTATTGTTAATTAGTACATTTTTTATTGCTGCTATTTTTATAACATTCGTTTATAAAACAGACAAGTACTTTATACTAATAGTTTCGTAGTTTAGCGTTAACTAATTAACTATGACACCCATGATAATTAGAAGTCACCACAAGTTATCTAGGTGGTCCAGTCATTTACTTATCAAAAAAACAGACCAAAAATGCTACCGATAAGTTTTGGTAAAAATCCCAGAGGCTCAACAATAAAGCGATCTAAAGCTACTTTATCTGGCTCATCTAATTCACTAAGTGCGGTATTCAACGCAACTAAATCTGCTATTTTTAAAACTAAAGAAGCCTCTTGGGGTTGGTATGTCGTCCCTATTTCATAATATTCACCAGCACTGTTTTTCATTTCAATATGTGAACCTAAGATGGCACTCACAGTATTTTCATTAGTAAATGCTGTTAAACGGCTGATACTAGCTTTGTAATCGTGCCAGTCTTTAATGTAAACATAACCTGGGTAAAATGTATCACCGGTAAGTAACCACTTGGTTTGCTCATCGTAAATTGAAATGGCTTCTTCTTGATGACCTGGGCTTGGAATAATAGTAATGCTACGACCACCAAGCTCGAGTGTAGTCAGCTTATTTGGCCAGTCCTCAAAGGCAAAAAAGTCGTTAATACCATCAGCACTTGCTGGCACTAGGGTGACATTTTCTTGGTCGATAAACTGGGCATCACCGCCATAGTGATCACTATGACTATGAGTGTGTATTACCAGTATCTCACGCTCAGCACCCTGCTCTTTTTCGTTATGTTTCTTTTGTAAAGCCAACACAGTTTTATACACAGAAAGCGCTTCAACATCATCTGTTGCTCCCGTATCAATAACCAGTATTTTTTCATCCCCAACCAATACATAAATAAAAGGCGCCTCATAGGTCAGGCACTTACTCTGGCGCAGGATATAACTTGAATCACTATATTGAAACACCTCAATGGCAGGATCTTTATTAGTATTACAGTCCGGTGAGCCATGAATCCATTGCTTTTGTGTTAATGAGGAAAGTAAGTTTTCTGAAGCTAGATTAGTGGTGTTTTTTTGTTCACCCGCCTCTACTCCGGTAGAAAAAACAGTTAATAATAGGGTAAATAATAAAGTGTTTTTCATAAGTGTCCTTGTCGATGTATAGCGTTATTAAAGCGGTTTAATACCTGCATAATTACACTATTTAATTACAATGCTTACCCTTATAATGAAAGTTTTATGCCAACGTTAATTGTTTTTATTTATATAATATTATCAACGTACTAGAGACTTAATGAAGAAATAACCTAAGGGTTAATGTTCGGTTTTACATCACAGTGTTCGAATCTGGTAGGTGTATTCATAGTGAGTTTGAATTCCTGCTTGGCATCGCGGTGTCGTCGCCACCGCGACAAATCAATGCAACGAAGTAATCCTCACTATTGAATATGTTGAATACCCCCTCCTAAATAACAGCATAAAGCGACATAAAAAAACCAGTAACAGGCGCCTGTTACTGGTTTTATTAATTTACACTCAGTAAAATAGCTTACAATTGATAATTAATGGTCAGTTTAGCGTTACGCTCTTCACCTGGCATGCCACCTAAGAACATAGCCTTATTGTAATAAACGTCATCAAATAAGTTATTCACGTTTAACTGCACCTTCCAGTTATCAGCTTGATAGCTAATTGCCGTATCAAATACGGTATAACTCGGTACATAGCCTTCAGGAATACCAAACGAGCTAGTATTAGTGCTGCGATCATCAACATATTTTACCCCTAAGCTAATATCAATAGGGTTAGCAAGTGACAATAGCTCTACGCCATAAGTCACCCAAGCGCTGGCGGTAACATAAGGCACACCTTTTTGGCGGGTATCATAACTGCTGCGATTCGGATCTTTTTTATCACGGGCATCTTGATAAACACCATTAACGTTGATCATCCACTGTTCATTTAAGTGAGCGTTCATATCTAACTCAACACCAGTCGTTTCTTCTTTACCATCAAAGTAGCTTTTTGGCACCTCAGGGGCAGAAACACCTTCGTCATAATCAGGGTTTGAGTACTGTAAGTTCGTGCGCGAGCTTTTAAAGAACACTAATGAAGTCAACATTTGATCTTCAAATGCCTTGATACGCATACCTAAATCATCACTAATAGATTCAGAATCTTGTCTATCAGAGCCATCGCCTTTTATCCCGCCTAACATACTATAAGCAGTACGGCCTTTAGAGTGATTAACGAAAAAAGATAAATCATCGGTTGGCATATACGTCATACCTAAGTTATAGGTTATACCATCATCACTGGTATCCGCTTTAGGTGTTGGCTCCGCTGCGCTTGCTCGATAACGAGCATCTACACCAAAGTGCTGATAACTTTGTTTAATATCATTAAATGCCACACCTACTCGCGTGGTAAAAACATCAGAAAAATAACCAACATGTTGTATGCCAACGCCCCAAGCATTTACTTTTTTATTGTAATTGCTGGTCATTAGCGGGTCGTGATCTGCAAATGATCCTTGCGCCCAATTAGGATTACGAATGTCATAAATATATGGCAAGGCGCCTTGATAAATAACATCGCCGGCTTTATTTTTTATCACCTTATCCGCATCATAAATTGAATACTGCTTAAAACGAATATCACGGTCTTCATAGTTTGCATTAACCAATAGTTCGTTATCGATACCAGCAAACTCAAAATCATATCTTAAATCGGCAAAATACTGCCAAGATGACTCATCAGCGGCAACCTGACGATACTCTTGACGACGTGCTGCAAAGGGGTAAAGCACATCATCTTCAACTAAAGGTGCACGGGGGTCTGCATTGATAGTGCCTCTACGGTTCCAATAAACATAGTTATAAGCACCCGTTTGACGAGAAAATCCAGAGCTGTAATCACGATATTGTAACTGCTGATTAAAAAATAAATTATCCGTTAAAAAAATATTATGCGTTAGTTTAAACCGTAGCTCCTCACCTTCATTGTCTTCGGCCATTGGCGAAATAATGCCATTATGACCAAATTTATAGGGGGTTAAACCATCGGTTGGCGATAAAGAGTCGGCAAGTTGTTGACGTTGTGCATCACTAAGTTGAATACCTTTACCAGCGGGGTCATTAATCAAGTCTTGCCAAGTGGCTTCGCCCGCGGTTTTCCCGTCTACAGACGCGGCATTATAAATACGAATAGGATGACCCACAGAGTCAACGGCAATAGCATCTTTGATATAAGAAGCCGATAACATTAAATCTTGGCGCTCATCAAAAACAAACTTAAGTGAGCTGTATATCTCATCCCTGTCTGTACCTATGTCACGGTAACCATCACT
>JALJPA010000056.1 GCA_022969215.1 Colwellia sp.
CCATGTAGATAACATTGTTATCAGCTATTACCGTAGATGTTAGACTGCCGCCACTTTCAGGGAAAAAGGTTGTCCATTTTTTTACTCCCGTAGCGGTATAAGCAGTTAATTGTCGAGACTTCTTAGGATTAAAATCAGAGTAACTTGAGTCATAATGGCTATAGCTATTACTAATATAAAGTGTTCCGTCCGCTGAAATTGCCGGAGAAGCTCCCGAGCCAGCACTAGCAGAAGCAATGGTAGTGCCATCGCTTTGATGAATACTTAATCTGCCACCACAACTGTCATACTCATAGGCTTGTTGATAAGTATGATAAATCTCACCTTGTGGCGAAATAGACGGTGACGCCATGTTGCTAGAACAAAAATAATAGATTGGCCACTGCTCAAGTATCTTTCCCGCAGAGTTAATTATAGTAAGTCCATTCGCTTGCATAAAGATGTTACCGTTAGGATGTATCGCCGGTGCCGTGTCTATATATGTCATCATAGCCACTTGCCATTTCAAGCTACCATCAGCATTGAGCGCATATAGGTTTCTATCATAAGAGCCAATATATATAGTGCCATCATCGCCAATTACCGGTGAAGCGGTGATTATACCTTGGCTTTGGTAATACCATTTTAATCCACCTTTATTATCAAAGGCATATAAACGGCCATCGGTACTGCCAATATAAATACTGCCATCATCGGCAATGGCTGGAGATGATAAAATATTACCTGACATGGTTTTAAATGAACTCAGCATCAAACCATCACCAGAAGCAATACCGATATTTTTATCATACGGCGCTAAATCAACACTATCATTAACGCCATCATTATCATCGTCAAGATCTAAAGCGTCACTAATACCATCACGATCATAATCAGCGGATAAACTAGCATTAAGCGGCTGGTCATCTAAATTATCAATAATGCCGTCGTTATCGTTATCCTCATCAAGGTAGTCGGCAATACCATCTTCATCAATATCCGAAGTACTGTAAACGATATGAATATTATCTAACCAAGCGGCTTGTGTGCCTGTTAACGCAGTTGCTGATGAAAATTTCCAGCTAAAGGTATGCACACCAGCTTCAATCGCTAATTCAAAGGTTTGCCAGTCCAATTGACCATACCAACGACCTTTTAAGACATTATCAACATAAAAGCTCAATTGTTGATCAACTTGTGTAGAGTTAACGGCAAAATCGAAAGTCAAATAATGGTCTTTGGTGCTTGTGGTTATTTCAAATAAAGCCTGCTGATTTTCACTAGTTAAGATTGGTGATTTAAGCGCGTAGCTACCAGTTTTCACTTTATCTTCACTAAGTTGCCAGTGACTATCACCCGATAAATACATTGGTGCTTGATCTAACTTACCTGTTTCAAAATCAATGGAATAGTTATTAGTGGCCGCACTCGCATTCTTATCAAGACCAGAGTTTTGTACATTACCCGCCATTTTGGGCCAAGAACTAGTGGCCAAACCGCCGGCGCTAGACTCAAATGCGGTCAGCAAACCATAGGGATGAGGACGACCTGAATCAGGATCAAAACTAACAAACAGGCCATGAATATAAAGGCTGCCATCACTGGCAATATTTGAATTTTGTCCTTCAATAGCAACTTGCCAATTTAGTTGCCCGTCACTAGCTAGTGATATCAGCTTATTATCAACAATGAACGTCAGACTGCCATCTTGCAATAACAGTAAAGAGCTAGCGCTGCCATTAGTTTGATACGACCATTTTTCTTTGCCATCTGCCGCTAGCGCTAAAATACCTTTATCTGAAGTAGCAAAATATAAGCCGTTATCTTTGGCAATAATAGGGCTGCCAAAAGGTAAAGCAGAGAGCGTTCTTTGCTGCTTAACTGTGCCATCACCATTAAGCATAACTAAGCTTTTTTCTTCATCAGCAAAAACAATTGCACCATCGGCTGATATTGCTAGTGAGGTTGAAATATTAGCCGCAGCAACATAAGTCCAAAGCAGTCGACCGATTGCAGAAACAGCAAACACTTGATTGCTTGAGCGGATGTATATAGTACCATCTGCAGCAATCACCGGGCTGCCCTCCCCCACAGCTAAGCTAAGTTGCCACTTGTCAGTACCGTCAGCATTCAAAGCATATAAAGTCTTATCATCATAAAGGTACACAACATTACGGTTATCTACGGCAATTTGAGGCGTAGACAAGTCACTTCTATTCCATTTGATAGTACCGTCAGGGTTATAGGCAATCACACCAAATTTTTTAGCTCGATAATAAGTTAAACCGCTATCAGTATAGATAGTGCCATCTGAACCAATAACAGGGACGCCTATATAAACAGTGTCGCTAAGGCTTTTTCGCCATTTTTTACTACCGTCTGTGTTAAAAGCATAGAGATAACTAGCTTGGTTTGCTATCACCTCACCACTTGGCGCAACGGCAAGATGCCCTTCATTATTCGTGTAGTAATCTTGGTAACTGATAGCCAAACGCGTTTGCCAAATTAGCTCACCATCTGCAGCTTGGCTTGTAAGTGGCGTGATAGTGGCGCAATAAAAAAAGATGACAAAAAAAGTGAGTAAATGTTTTATGGACATTTTACCTAAAGGGCTGTTCATTATAAAGTCCGTTTTCTAGTGGTCGTGGTCGGAATAATATCAGTTATAAAAATGCTAATAAAGAAAGTGTGTCTGTAACTAGTTATAAAAGTTACTTTAATGTTAAACTTCTCTTGAGTTTTCAATAACTGTTTGCTAGCTACATTATTACCTATTTCCTTAGTTTTACTGCAAGGTTATTATTGGCGAACAAGGTAATTATACTCAACTAAATTTAAGTAATACTCATTAATATTTTATGATACTCACTTCACGCCAAACACGAGCTGTAATAGATTTAACAGCCTTAAAAAGTAACTACCAATATATTGATGCCTTAGCGCCTAATAGCAAAACTATAGCCGTAATAAAAGCCAATGCATACGAAAATGGCTCTGTAAAAGTTGCTAAAGCGTAGAGCCCGACGTACCTGCTTTTGCTGTCGCTTATGTCGATGAAGCATTACAGCTTAGAGAAGCGGGTATTCGTAAACCCATACTAGTGCTTGAAGGTGCATTTAAAAAAGAAGATGTTGATATAGCATTAAAATATGATTTATCACTAATGCTTCACCGTGAACATCATATCAAATGGTTAATGTCATTAGATGAGCCTTACCAAGGTGACATTTGGTTAAAGGTTGATACGGGTATGAATCGTCTGGGTTATACCCAAGAGCAGCTAGCTGAGTTTATTAAGCAACTTTCAACCTCTCAAAAAGAAAAACTCATTCTTTGTACTCACTTTTCAACGGCTGATCAAGCAGGCAATTGTAAAACAAAGCAACAAATATCAAAACTGAGCAGACTAGTAGCGCAATATGGCTGCCAGTTTAGTATGGCTAATTCTGCAGGTATTCTTAATTGGCCAGACAGTCATGGCCATTATAATCGATTAGGGCTTACACTATATGGCATAAACCCAATTAAAAAAAACACCTTGGTTGAGCCCTTGATTCCTGTAATGACTTTACAGGCTAATATTATTGCCTTGCGTAAAGTAAACCTAGGCGAAACCGTTGGTTATGGCGATACTTGGCAAGCTAAACGCCCTTCAACCATTGCGGTAATTGCTATAGGTTACGCCGATGGCTATCCTCGAAATGCCAAAATGGGTACCCTGTGTATATAAAGGGTAAAATAGCTCCTCTTGCAGGACGAGTTTCAATGGACATGATAACTATTGATGTAACCGATATAAAACAAGTAAATGTTGGTGATTGTGTTGAGTTATGGGGAAAAATATTTCTATCGACATCGTAGCTAAATACTCAAACAGCATTAGTTACGAACTATTAACCCAAGTATCAGCCAGATTACCAAGACTATATATTAGCTAAAGGTAAACTCAACATTTCCCACATCAAGAAGATAAAGAGCCTAGCTAACGTCCTTAGAACCTTACTTGATGTGAAATAAATTTGCACCGAAAAGTGTTTAGCTCAAACCTAAGCGAGAATACGTTATACCATATAAAAATTTATATTTTCTTATTAGGTTTCAATAAAAAATAAAGCGAGCGGGTATAAATATTGCGCTTCAACTGCTCAATAGCGGGTTTCTTATTCGCATTGTAGGGAATATCAGTTTTACCCAATTTAAAATCAATGTAGTCAGTAAATACCTGATAGCTTGGAGCAGTTCTTTGCTTTCTTGGGATATTCTTTAATATAGCAATGAGTAGACTGCGGTTGTTTAATGGCGAAATTTCATCATGCACCAGATCATTTTCAAAGGCACAGCGTGAAGACCAAAGGCCCATTTTGTATTCCCAATAAAAAAAGTCTAACAAACATTTGTTATTACAAGTTAAATTATTCTGCGCTTTAATCCACGTTTTTATTTCAGCAATAAGTCCTTTATCTAAACCATAACCTGAAGATAAGGCGATTAATTCGGCTTGAAAAAATTTCGGTGGTGCACCGTAAAAATCTCGGATAATCTCACCACCTAGGCCATTAATATAAATATCTTGTTCATTGCCGTGTGCTAATTCATAATCTAAAAAAGCATGCTTATCTAACAACCGAGGGAACGGATGTTGATTTTTTAGCATTTGCATGATTTCTTTAGATGGTTTGGACTTCGCTGAATAAATGTGAAGTTTTATATCAAAATTTTCTGCTAATTGCTTGGCAACAGTGGTATCAACTTCATCGCAATCAAAAATGTAATATTTAACTTTTTCTTTATACGCTAACGAAGCAGAAAATAGTAAACGACTGTCATAACCTGCGGTTAAGGGCACTAATACATTATGGCCATTTTCACTTAGGGCCTTTATCGTCATGGGCAGATGGGATTCAAAAATATCTACACTAGACAAGTCATCATAGGTTTCAATATCATTATAATCTATCCTTTTTTCAGTACCTTCAGTGAGATTATAAACATGGTTTGGCAAAAGAAGTGTTAGAGATTTATTATATAAAGCTTTACTGGGATAATACTGTTCTATCGCATTATATCTAGTGGTATCAGTAAGCTCACTAAAAGGGGAACTTAATTCAAAATCCCCTCCATAAGCAAGTTTTTCACTACTTGAAATACGTATCCCATCAGTTTGATTTATTATTATCCGTTTAGAGCCCATTGCATCATTACAAATATAAACGCTTTTATTCAACATAAACAAACAAACAAAGCGTCCTGTTATTCTAGATATTCTAGCGATAACATCTTGATAAGATATTGCTTCAGAAATGAAATCAGCTACCGAATCACCATAAAGGTAATTATTGCTGGAGGGGATAATTACCGTACCCAAAATCACCACATCAATTTTTTTATTGGCGGTATAAAGAGCTAAATAACTATCTCTATAAATATGGTACGCATTAAATTCAAGATACTCTAAATTTGTTTCCAAGTGTTTTTCAATTTTATTAGAAATGACATATTGCCTTCTAATAAGATCTGGATTCAACCTCTCCATACTTTATCTCCTCTTGGGACACTACCTGTTAAAAGGTATATCATTTCTAAGAACCGATTTTTCTACCATAATAAACAAGTTATAGCGCCCCATTTTTTTGATCATAGTTGTTCAGTTATATTATTTAAAAATCAACGAATTAAAGGTAAAGGATAATTGAAAAATGTATAGAAAACAGTTCCTTTATTCCTAAGCCTTGCAATAGCCGACTTATTTAATCATTACCGAAAAGATCACTTGTATATACCTTGTCTAGCACATCGGTGAGTTCTTCAGCCATGCGATTAGACACAATAACCACCATAGCCAAATGACGGGTTGTTATAATGATCACCAATTCGCGGTTCTAAACCAATCCCCTTAATAATTTGTCTTGCATCTAAGCCGTGAGTTTCAGCATAAGTATCTACTCATTGAAATAAGAGACCCGTATGGCCAAATAAGTATTAGAGAAAAGTTTCGCCGCTTCTGCTTCGGTTGAATCAGTAAATAAAACGTCAATGTCTTGTTTAATTGTTCTTTCGTGCGCTTGGTAAAACCCAATGGAACCGTTTATTTAATCACCATGATCGCTGTGGCGATTAATCTTGATGATATCTTGAATAACATCGTCTACCGCTGTGGTATTAAAGTTATTAGTGACAGGATCATAGTCGATTGGTGTCGCGATAATGATATAATCAGCCCTTTTATAGGGCGACTACTTCATTGTACTGCGCTAATAATACAGCGTTCGACATCCCAACATAGCTGGTGCCAACTACTGAAATTTTCATTGTGAATTCCTCACTCATTTTTTAAATACTGCACGCCAAGCATAAAACATAAAACATATTCCAGAAGTGATAAGCCCTATTTTTTCAATTTCACGGTATATTTGCCATTGGCGCTTGGCTTTCTTAAATTTATTCCGAGAGATAGAATCTGGTAAAATTCTGTATTGAGTTAATGGTTCCGACAATACATATGCCCTTTGACCTGTTTTGAGCAACTTTAACCAAAAGGCATAATCTTGACCCGTTCTAATTAACGGCATGGTCAAGTCAGAGAATGCAGAGCTTCTCAACATTACAGTAGAACAGCCCAAGGTTGCTTTTTTCTGAAGCATATCCTTATAAGAAAAGCTGCCAACTTGGTTTGCATCCACCTTAACCCCTAACTTTTCACCCGCTGCATTAATAAGTTCATAGGCAGTAAAGCTAAAATCTTTATCTTCGCCCATAAAATCTAACTGTTTGGTAAGTTTTCCCGACGCCCAAACATCATCACTATCAATAAACGCTATAAACTCACCAGTGACCCGAGCCAGAGAATGATTACGGCTAACGGCAGCACCACTATTAACGAGGTTCTGTGCTATTTTTACTCTTGGGTCCATAACAGCAATACCCTGTAATATATCCCAGGTAGCATCTGTTGAGCAGTCGTCAGTAACAAGCCATTCCCAGTCCTGTTTTTCTTGGCTTCTTATCGACTCATAGGTGATTTTTATGTATTTCTCTGCATTATAGGAAGCTGATATTATAGATATAGTGGCCTTATTAATTTTTGACATTTACTTATAGAACCCTTTATATATACTTTTTAGTTGTATCCGACTTTTCAAATTCATTTGCACCTTCATATTAATTTTTAAAAGCAAGACTAAAGCAAGGGGAAAGGAAAACCAACCAAATATACGTCTAACCATGGCGCCTCGAGTCTCTATAGACAAACCCGTAGAGAAGTTCTGCCCAGAGGAACATGCTGGGTGCATACATAAATCAAGCTCTAAATGATTGCCTTTGGCTCCAGCTTTTATACAATCGGTGATAAATATATACTCTTCACATGATGGATATCTTGCTCCCAAACCAAAGTCCTCATCATAACTAACGTCAAACTTCTGCAATTTTTTTCTATCAAAAACTAATTCTACTGAAGATATGGAGGCTGAATTCACTAGGTTATAGAATTCAATTTTTTTTCTTTTTCCATAGCTTTTGAATTTTTGTCCATGATCTGTTATTACTTCGCAAGTTAAAAAATCTAATTTATTATCAACGAGTTTTTGTGTTGCCAATTTTAAATTGACATAGTTTATTTCAATATCATCATCCGTTAAATATATAAAATCAGCCGTTGCTATATCTATAGCTAGATTCCTACTTTTAGAAAGTCCCTTGCTATAAGAAGTAATAACCTCAACACCTAACTTGTTTAAAAAAGCGTAAATCTTTTCATATTGCTCAATATTCTGTTGAGGGAATATTTGATGAATAATAAAAAATTCAAAATCGCATTCTTCAGAAAACAAAAAATTGGTTAATTTAAAAATACTGTCGTTTGCAGTTGAAATATATATATCAATCATTTGTCGCGCTTACTGTAAAGGTCATTTAGTCATTGTCCAATGAAAATATTTAACTCTGTCCGCTTTCAAATTTGATCACGAATACAAGTCGCTATTCATGCAGTGGTTTTATTAAAGTTTCCGTATAGTACTTCGTAGCCATAATAAAGCGGCGATTAAAGAACGCTTCATCAGAGCAAAACGACTAACAGGTCCATTAGCAAAATTAATGATATTCAATTTAATACAAGCCTTAATAAACTGAATGTAAGAGCATGAATTTATAGAATAATTATAAGTCACTTTAAAAACATCCAGATTAACGCTGTCAGAAAAATCAGATAACATCTTCGCCGCTGAATTAATTTGCAACTGTAAGTTTTCACCCGAAATACTGGAACTCAGAACACGATAATGCAAAAGCACTTCAGACAAATTGGCTAATTGATATTTTGCCGAAAGTCTTGTCCACAGTTCAAGGTCTTCAATAGTTCTATATTCATCTGAATAGCAATAATCTTTGCCCAGCAACTGATAATTTACCATTACCGAAGGATGGGCAATAGGGTTACCAAAATAAAAACTTGCCGTTATATCTTCATGCCTAGTAAAGGTACTTCTTTTCGCGCCAAGCGTACCTAACTCATCCATATAACGATAACAGGTGCCCAATACGGCAACTTTTGGATTAGCTTGTAAAAACTCAAACTGTTTAGCTAATCGAGTAGGTAAGGCAATGTCATCAGCATCCATGCGAGCTATATAAGCAGATTTAGCAAGGTATATCGCTTCATTGAGCGTGGCAATCAAACCTTTATTCTCTCTAGAAACAAGCCTGATTCGAGCATCTAGCGCAGCAAGTTTAGACAACAACTCAAAAGAGCTATCGGT
Organism: Colwellia sp.; assembly: GCA_022969215.1. Taxonomy (GTDB): domain Bacteria; phylum Pseudomonadota; class Gammaproteobacteria; order Enterobacterales; family Alteromonadaceae; genus Colwellia. The sequence continues at coordinate 8,736 of JALJPA010000056.1, forward strand.
TGAACCATCGTCAATAATAATTAATTCGAAGTCAGTAAAGGTTTGCGACAAAATACTATTAACCGCTTCTTCTATATATAACTCAGCATTATAGACCGGTAAAATAACAGAGATCTGGGTCATATCTACTCCGCCAACTCAACAATAGTCTTATATAAACGTTGGTTTGACTCAAACACAGAGGTTTGCTTTTTATTAGGCCACACCCGTTGAGAAATACTTTTGCCTAAACGGTCATCTTCGAAATTATTTGAAAGTATTTTATCGAGTAATTGTTCAAAGTCAGTGATCATCGCATAATTAGTAAATTCATCATAATCAAAATAGAAACCATCACTGGAGTTCAAAATATAGTTGTCTAAGTCATATGGGTAAAAAATAGTATTACCATCGATCAAATCAAAATCGAAAGCAATGGAAGAGAAATCAGTAATAAGAACATCTACAACTGACATAAATGGGTAGACATCCATCTCCTGAGGAAAAGTCTGAATATGTGATAACTCAGTAATTTTTGCATCGCTATATAAATGCATCTTTAAGATTAATAAAATATTATTTTCTTTTAAGCACTCATTTAAACGCTCAATATCTGGAAAGGCTTCATTAAGTATATCTGGAGCTCCTACACGCCAAGTAGGCATATAGATCATAACTTTGCTAAAACCAGCAACGAGTTCCGTAGCTTTTTTTATATCCGTTGTTATCAACTGAGCTAAAGATTCCTGAGCGAACAAAGGCGCTAACCTTGGATTAACACCAAAATGATACTTACTTATCTGCTGATTAAAAGCCGATTCATGAATAGGAACAAAGAACTCAGAAGGCACTTGAAATATATCTATTTTTTGCCATTTTGTCGCATATAATAACTTTGTTCTTATTTTTTGAACTAACGTTTTAGGGTGATAAATAAACGGGTCATTACCTGCCGTAGTATTAAACTCAATCTTCTTTAAAGGAATACCGTGGTACAAGTTTATAAGTTTACTATTACTTGAACAGAAAAAATTAATATCATTAGAATCAAAAGCATAAATAAAACGTGATGCGCGCATGGCATACCATAGACCTTTAATACTCCATTTATCAAAGGCAATAAAACCCAATGAAGATAATTCAGCTAAAACCGTATTATCTGAAGAGATCCAAACACACTCAACAGTAGCGTGATGCTCCTGCATATATAAAAAATAATACTTGGGATTATCAACAAACTGACCATTTCGACTACCAAAAGCCCATAAATTGGATCGCGTTGGCATCAGTAGAGTAACAAAATATAATAACCACTTTAGCGGTAGTAAAAATAAATAAATCCTCATCTCTTTGCCTCATCTACCACACGGGTAGATCTTAAAAACACTTTGCTTTTGTTGATGTAAAAAATTCGATAGCTAAAAATAAACAACTCGGTCAATACCAATGACATTGCTAAGCTATCGCTAGATAATAAGTTTTGTTGCCATAAAGTCAAAATAACAACCCCATGCAACAAAGCACCATACAAAACACTAACATTAACTTGTTTTGCGTAACCAACGACCCCAAGAACAGGGTAACCAATCAACATTGAAATTAAGCTAAAAGCAAAGGCATACATTAGAATATTAAAAATATCCGCTGCTTGTGCAAACCCTTCGCCAAACAAACCAAAAAACCAACCCGATAAAATAAAACTTACCAATACACAACTGACAGCAAACAATGAAGCATACTTAATTATTTTAAGGGCTAAAGGCCAATTCTTAGTCTTAACCATATGAGGATATAGCGCATCAGTCACGGGTGCCATCATAGAGCGAGCAGCATTATAAATTCGCTCGGCGAGAGAAAATACACCTGCGGCCGACTCACCTAAAAAACTAGCAACAATAATGACATTAAACTTTGAAAACAGCATCATAGTAAGACGGGAGTAAAAATAGCCCCAACCCTGTACTAATAACCCCTTAATTAAGGTCAAATCAGCGGTTAAAAGTTCGACTTTGGCACGTTTAATTAAATAATACGAAAAGACTAAGGCCACACTCATCGAAGCCATCATCAACAAAGGAATTCGCTGTAAATCAGCGGCACTATCAATAGTTAAGAAAATTAATGCTGTGTATAACAGCCTCTCAAATACATTAACAAAAGTTACATTGGCCATTTTTTCAATGCCTAAAAAGAACCATATCGGAATCAATACCTGTAATAACGAGACCCACAACATAAGCAGCCAAAGTTCAACATGTTGTTCAGGGATACTTAATAAAGAGAATAAACAATACAGTCCTAGATAAACGATACCAAAAATACCAAGTTTAATTAATGCGATAGCAGTAACGAATTGTCCTAACATTTTTTTGTCTGCTAAATTCTCAGCGACTAACTTGGGGCCTAATATTGAAAAGCCATAATCACAAAGAGAAAAAACGATTTGCTGAATAGCCATACCTATAGCTAATACACCAAAGAGCTCTAAACCCAAAATATTAGTTAGATAAGGCAAAGTCACTAAGGGCAATAAATAGCTCGCTATCTTCATTAGCGCTAACCATGAAATATTTTTCTTTAGCTGACTAGACATATAGCCTCTCTAAAACAATACAATATACCACCGACATAAAATCAAACATTAGTTTCGCTTAAAAAAACTATTAATGACGGATTTATAGTTGCCACGATTACATAATCTAATTGCATCAATTATAGATAGGTTATTCTTATTAATACTTGTCGATAACAATTCCATCGAATCTAAGTGACTGTTATTCATAAGTACTTTATGTTTAGCTAAAAACAACTTATACCCCTCCTGCACTCGTGGGCTTGCAGAAATTCTTTCACTAGCATGCGAAATATCAAATACATACAAGGGGTCAAGTATTTTAACGCCACTACCAAACTGCTTTAACATTCTCACCCACATATCATAATCTTGAAAAGCAGGCAAAGACTCATCAAAACCACCAACCTGTTTGAAACGCTCAGTTAAACTTAACACTTGATTTCCCACACAGTTATAATGCAACAGGTCGGATAAGGATAACTTACCCACGCCGTCTTTAACGTGCTTGGAACCAGTGTTTGTTTTTCTGATATAAGTAGAGCAAACAAAGGCGTACATGGGGTTAAATGCAGACATTAACTTTTCTACTCGTTGCGGTAGAAAGTAATCATCATCATCAAGGCCCGTAATATACAAACCTTTAGCCTTTGCTATTGCTCTATTTCGAGAAAAGCATGCTCCTCGAGAGTAATCGTTCTTTAAGTAAGTAATATTGTCATATTGTGCAATATAACGATGAACTAACTCGTCGGTATCGTCATCAGAGCCGTCATCACAAATTAAAATCTCTATGTTTTCCCATGTTTGTGCTATGACAGAGTCAATTGCGCGCTGCAATAAGTCACATCGATTTTTGGTTGTTATATAAACTGATACAAGTGGATTATTTGACATGAATTAATAATTATATGGGGATAGAAATTGGGCGGTAATAAATACATTTTTTGCCAAAATTAACAAAGCAAGAATAAATATCGCTATATATTTAGGGTATTCATTTTTCACTAACGAAAAAAGTGCCAAAATAAGAATAGGCTCAACGGCAAGAAATAAATAACCTAAACGTAATGATAACATAGAAAGTTGCTGAGTAAATAATACACCGAGCATTCCTAAAAAAACAAAACTAATAATAACATCGATATGCGGAAATTTTACTCGAATATCTTTAACGAAATAAATACAAGCGAGTAGTAATCCCATCGTTGAGAGTAATAACCACGATATAATTTTTAAATTTTCGGCATCATCTTGAAAATATAAAAAAACACGCCAAAAAATAATACTTACTTTTCTTAATTGATAAATAAGCGCCTCTAAAACATCAATAAAGCTAAAGGCAACTAACAGTAAAAAAGCGAAAACGACATATTTTCGTTGCCATTTGAAATTTTTAAAGGGATAAACGCACAAACTTAATAAGGCAATAACATGAAAGCTCGCAGCTATTGCAATAAAAAACAAATAAAGCAACTTACGATTTTCGATAAGAAGAGATAGAGCCAAAACAACAAACGCAGTGGCAAGCCCCTGACGTAAGATATTATATTCTAGCGAGAAAAAGAATATTGATACCGTATAAATAAAGACAGCTAAGTAGTAATTAGGGGCTATTTTTTTATAAGCATAGGCTAAAACAGTTAACGAAATAAATGCGTTCAACACTAACATTAGGTGTGCTGATAATGACAGACTCTTAAAAATACTCAGAAGTATAAAGAAACCTCTTTCCATTCTGTTACCGTGAAAACCCGGTTCAAAATGAGTAAGGTATTCACCCAGCGTTGGAATATACTTATATATGGTTACATAATTAAGTGTATCGGTGCCAATAGAAAAGTCTCTCATGCCAATAAAAATAGCCATCAGAGTAAGCGCGGGTAATAGAGCCGTAAATTTCTTTTCGACATGAAGAAGCTCTAATAACAAACAATATAGACCGAATAAGGCTCCGACTATAAAATAATAATGCATCAGTAAAGCTAACTATTAACTTTGTTTAAGGTCAGTTGGTTTCGAAGTAGTACCCAAGCACAAGCAAGCAAACCACCTAACATGACAAAAAGTATACAAATCAATGCTCTTTTAGGGCCTGACTTTTTCTCTGGTGCTAAGGCGGGGTCAATCACTGAGAAAACATAATCTTTTTGTACTTTGGCTAACATGGCTTTTTTGGTTTGTTCTTCTATTAAGCCAAAAAAGATACTTTCCGTAGTACTAACTTGGGTTTCTAAAAGCTGCTGTTGAAGGTACTCAATGCTCTTATTTGCTTGAATAATATCAACATTACGCATATGTTCATTAACATCTTTCACTAACCAATTCGCCCAACTTTGAGCTAATTCAGGGCTAAAGTATTCTACAGATATCCTATAGGTTCCTTCTCTAGTATCTGTTTTTATTTCAATCATCTTGGCAAAAACTTCATATATTTCTTGGACAGAAGGTATCAGTTTTTTAGGGAATTTATATTCTCGCACCCATGTTTTTTGTTGTTCATCGTAGAGTTCAGGGTTGATAAGCAACCGATCTGATGCTGCATCCCAATCCATACCGGCAAAAATAGCGACTTCAAGTTGATGACGTTTAACAAAGTCATTTAAGAACACTCTCGATTTAATAATTTGCAATGCTATTATATGCTTTTTATTTGAATTACCGGCCAGATTAATACCAGCCATACCTGCTAAGCCACCAAACTGGCTAGCTAAAGCAGACAAACCACCAGCTTGACTGTCCTCGGCAGGAATAACCATCACCTCAGCTTGATACTTATTAGGCAAGGACAATGCAAAGACAACCCCAGCAATAGCAAATACTGCCGTTACAATAATAATGAATAGTTTTCTCTGCCACAGTTGGGTAATTAAGTTAACTAAACTAAGTTCTTTGCCGATTTTTTGCTCTGTTGTTTGCATCTTCCAAATAACCTTTTATATATTCCAATTATAAATTTACAACGACTATCTTTCTTTTACTATTTCAATTAACTCTGTCGTGGAGATAGAGGGAGTTCTTGGTAAATACACTACTTGGCAAATATCATTAAACTCATCAAATTTTCCTTGCCAGTCATCACCCATTACTAAAATGTCGGCTTTAAACTCGGTAATATATTGTCGTTTAAGTGCAAGAGACTCTTCAAAAAAAACACGATCAACACACTTTAGCGCTTCGACAATTTCAGATCTGCTATTTTGACAACAAATAGGATTACGCTGTTTTTTAGAAAAATTTAGTGCATCGGTAGATACGCCAACAATTAACTCATCACCTAAAGCACGAGCTCGTTTTAATATTTGTAAGTGGCCGAGGTGAAAAATATCAAAAGTACCAAAAGTAATAACGCGAGACATATAAAAAACTACCAAAACAAAGGAATATTAACGCGCGTATTTTACCTGAAAAATAAGAAATAAACACAGCTATGCACAAATATTAACTTTATCTATTTACTACAAACCTCTTTGAGCGATATAGACGACTTTACTAGCAGCAATTAAAGCGGCAGTTAGCGCTATTAACGCGCTAAATATAACCGTAATATAGTAGCTGATACCATAGATGCCTAAATCAAAACTTATCTGTTATAATTTAACTCCGTTAAACTTTTGTTTCTTAGCTCAACATACCTGACATGAACTTATTCAACAATTTCCAACAACGTTTGCAAAATAAAATTAACCTCTGCTCGCGCAAACTTACCGCCTCACAAAGGGTTTTGCCAAACTGTTTGATCATTGGCGCTCAAAAAGCAGGCACCTCGAGTCTATATCACTATTTAGTGCAACACCCTCAAGCACATAAAAGTTTAAAAAAAGAGATTCATTATTTTGATGGCGGTTTGCAGGAAACAAAAGATACCTTTCTACAAGGTGAAAATTGGTACAGGTATCACTTTCCTTTGAAAAGTGATATGAAAAAAAATGATATTAGTATTGATGCCACCCCAATGTATTTGTTTAACCCGTTAGCACCTGCACGAATAAAAAAGTTATTACCTAAAGCAAAATTGATCATTTTATTACGAAACCCAGTAGAGCGGGCAATTTCACACTATTTTCATGTGCAACGTCACGGTTTTGAAGAGCTAGAGATAGAAGAAGCCATGGCCCAAGAAGAACCACGTTTAAAAGAGATAAAGCAAAGTGAAAATTATAAAGATCCCGCTTTTCGGTTATATTCTTATCAACACAGAGGTTTGTATTTAGAGCAAATAAAGCGCTATCAAGCCTTATTTAATGATAAGCAGCTACTGATTTTATCTAGTGATGATTTGTTTCAACACCCTAAAAACAGCTTAAAACAAGTTTTCCGCTTTTTAGATATTGATGATAGCTACCAAGTTGCTGATTTAAAATCACAAAATGTTGGCAATAATAAAGAGAAAGTTCCTGCTGAAACATACCAGCGGCTGCAGGAGTATTTTCAACAAGCCAATAAAGAGTTATTTCAACACATAAAAAAAGATTACCCTTGGTAATCTTTTTTAAAACTTAATATGTTCAAACTCATAAGCAAACAGCTCAATATCTTGTCGATATAAATCAGCAACAAAAACCCGTGATTCTTTATTATAGTATTCGCTATAGTGCTGCTTTTTCCTTTTGGAAAAACTTAGTAGCTTTTTAATTTTATGCTCAGATGATTTATTGCGATGAGGTAGCGATAAACTCTTGCCAGTAATTTTCGTTGTCACCTTGGCAAAATCTTCACTTATATTTTCAAATTTACCGACAAAATCTACTAACAGCTTTCCTTTGTTATCGCATAAAAACTCAACTTGCGGAATAACATGGCGATACAAGTCCTTGCCTATAGCGTAATCATCATTTGATTTTATTGGGAAAAACTTAAATAAAAAATCGTTAAATGAACAGCGATATTGTCGATATAGATACTCTGAAACTAATCTATCCCAAGGATTACGTACAAAGGCAAAACTATACATTTTATCGAACTCGCTTTGAGATAAATAGCCTAACTCAACATACTCTAAAGCAGTCAAATGGGCTAACCTTGGTGGTCCGTACTTAGGGTTATCATTATGCTTTAACAACATCTGTTGACGTTGCTGCCAAGTTAGCCCCGCGCGTTCTAGAAAGACAGACTCAATACTCTGCCCTGCTACTTTAGGGATATGCACAAATAAACAGTTATCAAAATTTGAAATCACTTAACAACTCACTTCTGGTGTTACTTTTTGGTAAATAAGCTTATTAACATAATACAATGCGGTAACATTCTTAATCGCCATGGCAAAACTGGTAATAATAGCACCCGCAAGCAAACCATATAAAGGTATAAAAATGAATAACGCGAATATATTTATACTGGTAATAATTACGGTATTTCTTTGGTGTACCTTTTCATAACCCGACATGATTAACATAGAAACAACTGAGCCTGTTGCTAGATTAAACCATTGCCCTACCAATAGTATTTTGACAATAATTGCCGCATTAACGTAACCTTGGCCAAAATAAGCGAGGATAAAATCAACAGAAAAAAATAATACCAGCACAGCTAAACTACCAAGCACAAATAAAATTTTAGTACTATTAAAAGCAAGTTGTTTAAATTCACTCAAATATTTTCGTTGATGTAGTTTGGCATATTGTGGTGCTGTAATGGCATTTATGATGATCAACGGATAGCTTATTAATAAAGACAGCTTAAGCGCTATGCTGTAACTGCCCAACTGCCCTAATGAAACATAAGATGATAGGATCAATATACTCAACTGACCTGTAGCCAATGCCATTAATGAAATCACAAAAATGTATTTACTGACCTGAATTAACTCAAAGAAATCTTGTTTAAATTTTACTGGTAGAAAAATCTTAATTTGTTGTTTTTTGAAAACACTAACAAGCATTACAAAACTAATTACCGAACTGATTAAAGCTGAATAAGTAAAGTACAATAAGGCTTGATAAGCTGAGTCCACGGGGAAATTAATCAGCAACAAACAAGCGAATACAAAAGTGATAAAGCCCGAAATAAATAAAGCACGGGTGGTGAACTGTTTAGCTTTTAAGGCACTGCTATTGATAGCACTACAAGTTTGAAATACCGTTAACAAAGCCACCAACGGTAGCAGTAAAGCTAACTGTTGTTGTGAGAAAGCCGTGATGGCAATCGGTTGTGCAAATAAAGTCACCAGCAAAGCAATTATGCAAGCACTGATAAAGGCATAACTTACAATTAAACAGTACCAGTTAGCGCCGACAGCAGCATTACTTTTGGCAATAAAGCGAATGCTGACCTGCTCTAGGCCCTGCTTAGCAAAAGCAGAAGAAAAAAGTAAAACAGTCATGGCTAGTGAGAGCAAGCCAAACTGCTCCACATCAAGCTGTTTGGCTAATAAGTAATGGAAAGCTAAAGCCAAAGCTGAGGCCATAAGTTTGACCATTAGCAAGACACTGCCTTTTTTTAACAGTCGACTATTAGTTAAACTAGCCATATTAATTAGGCTCAGTACGAGTATCAATATTAATAAACATAAAACACCACTTAGCACGACTAAGCATTACTTAAACCATAAGGAGCTGACATCCCGCTCTATTAGTTCATCAAGACCATCAAGTTCATTTTTAAAATAATCATCTAAAAATGCCTGTGTACTTGTCGCCATTGTCATCGGCTTGGTCGTAACCAAAGGGTTAATTTTACGATGCAGACCATTAATATACCGAAAAATATTTAATTGCAGAGCAATAGCATTTTGAGACGTTAAACGTTGTGGGTAATTTACGTTGCCGGCATGCGGAAATAAACGATTTTTAAGCAACTGCAAACGATAATATTTAGGGTAAGTTGTTTTATTTTCATGTAAGTCCTCTACCGACGATGACAGTTGATTATGGTCTACACCAATAAACTGGCATAGACTTTTCAACGCCGCTTGTTTATTTTTTATAAATTCTTCAAAAATGACAAATTTCAATTGTTCCTTGGGAAAGTATTTTAAATAACTTTCAATTTGTCCAAGGTATAAACTTCGATTCAGTACGCTGTTAGGATTTAATAACAAAGTATCTTCAAAACTATAACTCGCTCGACCACTGCGTACTAAATGCCAGTAATTAGAATATGCACGATTGCTCGGCTGCCGTAACATAATAATCAACTTTATTTTTTTATCTTGCATGGCAATGCGCTTAGCAGCAAGTGGCGAAGCTAAATAAGTTGTAGAGTCTTCACCTAAAACTTGTGATGAAATTGCCGATGAGAACTGCTGTTGATACCAGGACCAATGGTTAGCTCTATTGACCACAGTCAGTGCCTGACTTTGCCACTTTCCATTAACAAATATATTAAAATCAGAATGTTGCAATGGATTGTCGCAATCAAAAAAATGTAGTTCTTTTTCAGGTATAAAAATGTCAGGGTGCTGATTTAACATAGCATGTAAAGAAGTGGTGCCTGTCTTCATTGCCCCACAAATAATAAAATCTGGCAATGTTTTCTTTTCTGGTGCTTGCCAAACTGAAGAGGTGTTTATCATGAATGCTCTTTTTATTTTTCCGTGGTTATCGTTTATCGGGGCTTATTTTATAAGCTAATGTTAATAGCCAAATAATTTAAAATCTAATCGATAAAGTTTTTGTACTTTAACAATCGCGGGTTCACTAAGTGTCGATAAGACACCAGTTGCTGTTTTGCTGGCATTTAACCAGGGTAAATCAAGCGGATAATCTTGCTCTTTAGCCATCAGTTGCCAATCTTGCCGCAAATTTTCATACTTAAGCACGGTATCTAAGCGACAAGTTAATTGTCGATCATAGATATACAAGTATTGCGGTTGAAATAACAATTGTAACATTAAAAAATCAGCATCTAATACTTCTAAAATAAAACTTTCGAAGCTATCACAACTTGTTTTCAGGGTCTGTTCAATAGCAATATCTTCAGCGCTTTGATTTCCGCCAGTTATCGCGTATTTATAACTGGAGTGTAATCTTGCCATCGGCTCACGCACAATGGCAAACTTATGATAATCATTAAAGAATTGATTACTAGCGCGAAAAAAATCATACCACTTTGCATGCTTGCGCCCGCTATCATCAGCAAAGACATTTAAGACACTTGTGCCGGCATTCTTAGGGATATGGACAAAAATGCATCTATGACGGTGCATAAAAGCTTTATAGGGGTAGAAAGCTAAGGGCAATCGGCACAGCCGCTTTCCTATTATATCTATTACTTTATCAATCATTTTATCAATTAGTTTCATTTGCTAACTTACTATAACCCGCCCCTGTTAGAGCTTTATTTCAGCATAGGCAGTCAAAATCGCCTGTAACTGTTGATTGTTTTTAGTTTTATTACTATGCCATAAAGCGTTTATTTGGCTATCAGGAATGTGTAGATAATTTTTATAGGGCATTGGTCTATCAACTAACTTAGTCAGGGTATTATTTTTTACCGCCATCACCTTAAACCACAAATCATCAGCCTGTGGGCAAAGTGTCATAAAAGCTTGTTGGTTAAGTACTTCATCACTCAAGCTACCCACGGGATAAAGTACCCCCCCTATACCAACAGGCATTAATTTGTCACTGGCTTTATCTTCTTTACTGTCATAGAACCACTGTTGATAAGGCAATAACTGGCCAGAAAGATCCTTTTTAATAAAATGCGCTCGATGACAAATAATACAATTGGGGTATTGCTGATGGCTAGTAACCAACTGCTCTAATTGTCGATAAGGATAAAGAATATCGTCATCAAAGGTTACTACAGTATGTTCTGGATAACGTTGTAGCGTCGGAATAAGTTTTTTATAAGAGCGGATATCTAGACAAAAAGCGATTTCTAGCCCGTATTGGCGTAATGCCAGCAATTTGTTCGGTAATTGTTCTAGGGTAAATTCATCTTCAGCTAACCAAAGTATCACTTTAGCTGGTTTGAGGCTCTGATTTAGCAAGGTTAACAAAGTGAGGTGTACATGTTCAACGCGGCTACCATAACTCGTTAGCGACACGATAAGGTTATCAGCACCTAATATAGGTGCACTTGATAAATGATTACCAGCTAGGGCTTCGATACTGTCGACCGCCAAACTTAATTGCTGCTGAGCATAATGTAGTTGTCGATCAATAGCGCGAAATTTAGCCCATTGCGCTATCAAGGGCAATTTTTTAACAATCTTTTTTATCTTTTGCATAGATTATGCTGACTTAGTTATGTTGACTTAGCTTGAGCTGAGTTAAATACGCTGACGTAGTTTACGCTAAGTTGCGATAACTAACTAGCGAGTTTATTACTGATAGTAAGCGGTTAACGTTAGCGATTTAAAATAACGAATAAAATTAAGGCATAAAAAAAGCGAGCCTAAGCTCGCTTTTTAAAAGTTCATACTAACAAGTTAGTATTCACTTTTCATCATTGACTAAAGCCGATGATTAGGTTTTGTCAGCTGAACCATGCTCACCGAATGTACCTACGAAACCACGGTCATCAGCAGAGTTTTTCACGTTGTATGCAGCATATATAGTTACGTCAGCAGAAGGAACGTTAGTTACGATTTCAATCGCAACTTTACCTTTTGTTAGACCTGTTGCATCTTCGATAGCATCGATAACAGCATCACGGATATCCATAACACCACGTGAAGAAGTACCTACAGTCATTGGAGCAGACCAGTTAGTTGAAGTACCTTCAAGCATATAACGTACAGTGATATCACCAGTTTGAACACCAGTGTTAGTGTGACGTAAAATTACTTTAGTGTTTTCACCAAATGGCATGTATGGCACAGTAATTACAGAACCATTTAATGTCCAAGAACCAGCTGACATACCAGCTGTAGCTACTAAAGCGATATCAGAAGCAGCTGTAGTTTCATCGTTTACTGTAACAGCTACAGTATAAGGTGTAGGGCTTAATACTGCGTTATCATCACCTAGACCTGAAACAGCAAATACAAAAGTATTCACTAAATCTAATTCTGTAACTAAATTCGCAGTAGCAGTTAGCTCATTCATTTCTTCATTAAGAGCATATGTCACTGTATCATCAGTTTGTACTGATGAATAAGTTACTACTGTTGCAATTTCAGCAGGGTCAACTGTACCATCGTCATTACCAGCAACATCGGCATCCATCATCCAAGAGAAATCACCACCAATTGTGTAAACAGTCTCACCTGGAACTAATACAGTACCAGTTGCATCTAAAGAGATTGTTACAGTTAATGTATCTTCATTTTCGTTCTCACCAGTACCCGCAGTATCAGCAGCACCCATATCAGCAATTACTTGACGGTCTTGACCAACATCGATAATACCATCTAAAGCAACTGTAGTAGTTGCAGAGTACTGAGGTACTAAATCAGCAATAACAACACCTGAAGAGATGTCAAAGTTTGTACCAGACGTGTTAGTTGCAAAAGCATTGTAAGAAACTTCAGTTTCGCCAGTTAAACCGGTTGCATCTAAAACAACGTTAGTTAAATCTAAGATAACAGAAGCTGGGGTATTAGCAGCACCAACAACAGTAAAACGAACCGCATTTGCTTCAACATCTAAAACATTGATTGTAGCAGTACCACTTACATCATTAAGAACTGGAATAAGCGCTTCAGTCGCTGTTTTATCAATTGTAGCACCAGTGATTGCGATAGTGATAGTATCACCAACATCGTAACCACCAATACCAGAAACAATTGAAGCATTAGCGATTACTTGGATGTTTTGTGCAGCTTCAATACTACTTGAAATAGCTGTTGTAGAAACTATATCGGCTGAAAAGTTACAAGTATCATTGGCTGTCATTGTAACTCTAGGTGCATCATATACACCTGCAGTATCAACTGCAGCTGCACCAGTAACGATATCGCCGCCTGGATCAAGAGTAAAATTACTTGGGTTAGTAACATTGATACCTAAATCAGCAGCAATATCTCCACAATCACCAGTAGTTAGATGGATACTTGCAGCAGTAATACCAGTAACATCAGCTTCAGCAACTGATGAATAGATTGTACCTGCAGTAGCTGAAGCTGAAATAGCAGCAACAGATAATGCTAAAAGAGATTTTTTAAACATTTTTATTTTCCTTTGTTTCATGAAACCGAGTTAATAATGTATTTTATTAACTCAAAATATAAATTCCGTTAGAATAACAACACTAGGGCCGTCGCCAAAGCGACTTCTAACGCAAACAGTTTACCCAGTGAGTTTTGTTTGTCAACCACTGTAAGTCTATTTTTTTATTTTTATCAAAAAAAACTACTGTTAAGAATTAAAAGTAAAACAACACCTTGTGCGTTTTTCAACCAGAAGAAACATTGTAAACCATTACCTTAAGCAAAAAAGCTCAATACAACTCTGAATTCAAGCATAAAATAGTAAATAGTTAACTAAAATCAATGAGAACCAAATTAACCATTAATAACTTATCTAGTCTCAAAAAAACTCAGCCGAATCATCGGATTTTCTAACTTACTCAAGCTCATTTTAACTTACTCTAGTTCTAATTGAGTAAAGCTAGCCGATAGCTTGGCTTTAATTTCTTGCCATTCATCATTTGACTCAATAATTCTCGGCGTAACCAAAACCACCAGTTCAGTTTTGTCTTTGCTATCACTCTTAGTATTAAAGAACTCACCTATGAGTGGCAAGCTAGAAAAGAATGGTACACTTGTATTTCCTCGTGTACGGTTATCACTGATCAAACCGCCCAATACAATGGTTTGACCGCTTTCAGCAATCACTTCGGTTGTAATAGTGCGTTCGAAGATAATAGGCGAGCCTGCCACTGAGTCATCGCCCGGTGCTTGGTTGCTGATTTTTTGCGATATTTCCATGATTACCACGCCGCGGGCATTTATGGTTGGTTTCACTTTCAAGTCGACACCGGTTTTTCGATAAACTACCGAGGTTCTACTGCCATTAATCGGATCGCTAACGATTTCACCTACCGTCGGTATATCGTCACCAACGGTAATGGAAGCTTGTACGCCATCACGTACTAATAAGGTCGGTTTAGATAAAACATTAACATGGCTATTAGTTTGCAAAAGACTTGCCGTAATACTGCCTTGTGCCCCTGATAAAATATAACTTAAACCGGAACTACCGCTGGTAAGGTCAAAACCACCGACTATATTTGCGACACCTTTATTGGTTAAATCAAATTTAATACCGGCTTTAAAAGTATCAGTTAATTTAACTTCGGCAATCATCACTTCTAACAATACTTGCTTAGGTAAAACATCTAAACGTTTAATTAACGGTAATAACTGTTGATAAGCAGTGCCTGAGGTATAAAATATTAACGAATTTGAGCGTTCATCAACGACCATTTTCATGCCTTTACCGCTGGCACTGCGCGGTTTGTCACGTGTGGAACTTGAATTTTGGCTGGCCGCAGAAGTACTGTTATCAAGACCTCGCCCTGCACCATCACCAATTAACGCTTCTAGGCTTTCGCCCATATCAATAGCACGAGAGTACATTGGTTGATAAATAAAGTACTGCTCTTCAGCGGTCAAAATCGGCTGATCAAGTTTCTTTACCCAAAATACTGCACGTTCGATCACTAAGGTATTATTAGCAAAAAAGATTAATTCACCTTGTTTATCTAATTCAACAATAGACAGTGCCTGATTACTCACTTTTCCACTACCGACAGAAATCCCTTCTTGTCCTAGAAGCTCGGTTAACTTGACTACTAGCTCATTGGTCGGTAAAAATGTACTTTTATAGATACCTATATGGCGATCTTTCAGGCTAGGTTTATCCATAATATGTACTAATTCCAACGCACGAACAACCTCTTTACGTTTACCTTGCACCGTTAACGTATTACGCTGTTGATCAACTACCGCTTTCACTCCGGTTAACTGTCGTAGAGTAAATGCCAATGATACTTGCACACCATATTCGAATTGCATCATTTGCACAATTTCAAGAGAGCTTTGTGGCACATCGCTCAGTTGCTTACCATAACCATAAACAACATCACCTTTACCAACTCTGCCACTGTCTTTATGCACGTAAAAAATATTATCGTCAAAACGAATAACATAACCGCGTTGTGATAAGATTTCTTCTGTTAAGGTAAATACTTTTCTCGGGCTTATTTTATCTTGTAAATTTAAAGTTACTGTCTTTTTATCGGCCTCAACTTCCTCAGACAAAATATAATTTAACTGTAATTGCTCACCCAGTATTTGATGCAAATAATCAGCCAGTGGCAAGCCATCTGCTGTTATTGTCAGGCTGGGCTTTTCATTAAATTGACTAAGAATATCTTCAGCTGTTACTGCTTGTGTTGTATGTAACTTTAATGCCGGCACAAAACGAAACTTTTGCTGTTCTTCAGCCGTTAAAGTTTCATTGTTATTTTCACTGATTAATTTAGCATTATCTACCTTAGTTACTGTATTACCTTTAAGGTACGAGTCATCTAATTTAACCGCTTGATTTGGCTGATTTGCACAGGCACTGATTAATAAAAGACTAATAAGGCTGAGCATAAATTGTTTCATTGGTTTCATTGGTTTCATTGCTTTTATCTGTTTCATTGGTAATTAAATTTTGTACTAACTTTTTAAGTGGCTAGCTGCTATTCCTTGTTCTGTGCTTTGCGGTTTTCATACATGGTTAATATCACTTTTTGTTGACCTTGGGCACTTTTTTTAGTCAAAACAACTTGGGTATTTTGTAATATATTAAGTTGGTAACCATAGACGTCAGCCTGATTATTAAAACGCTCGATTGCAGACTGATTATTTTTAGCATTAGTGACTAATAGCAATACCGTTAATTCTTTACTTGCTTTACTGTTTTCATTCTTACTTAAGGCGTCAGTTTTATCATTTTCTGCAACGGAACTAGTACTGTTTTTTGTGGTATTAGAGATAATCGCTTTTAGTTCGAGCATATTATCACCGATAAAAAATCTGCTTAGCTGGCCTTGCTGTTTGGCTTGCTG
>JALJPA010000057.1 GCA_022969215.1 Colwellia sp.
AGCCAATACGATTATCTTTCTCTTGGTTGGCACACTCATCGCCGGCAGAGTGCAACTCGATAACAGCCAAATGTGGTTTACTCTGCTAATTTTATATATCAGCATACAGCTTATTCGCAGCTTTTCCGTCGCCTTGTTTATGCCGCTACTTAAACGTATTGGCATTGGCATTACCCGTGAAAAAGCCATAGTGTTAGTTTGGGGCGGTTTACGCGGCGCGGTATCATTAGCTTTGGCACTTACTGTTGCCCAAAATGAACTTATCCCTAGAGAAATTGGCGACCAAATTCTGTTTTTATGCGCCGGCATTGTTGTGCTCACCATGTTACTTAATGGTGGCAGCATGGGTTGGTTACTGAAAAAATTAGCACTGAATCGTTTACCCGAAGCAAAACAGGCCACCGTTGATAAAGCGGGGGGCGAGGTTAATAAAACCTTATCTGCTATTTTACCCGAGATGATGGCCGATGAGTTTTTAAAAGGCGCTAATTGGCCACAAGTGAAGAAAATATCAGGTATTCACGCGGTCAGTAGACAAACCCAAGTGGAGCAAATCAGTGAAGAAGAATTGGTCACCGCCTATCAACGGCGCTTGCTCGAAACAGAGCGCAAACATTATTGGACTCAATTTGAACAAGGCACCTTGGGGGAAGGGGCAACGAACAAACTGGTATCCTCGGTTGAACATGCGTTAGATGGCACACCCACCATAGCTCCACGTTCTGAGCTAGAAAATTTATGGCAAACGCCGCCACTGTTAAATGCTTTAAAGAATATTAAATCGATGAAGAAATTCGCCTTAAAACTCAGCTTTAATCGCTTGTCATTAAGTTATGAAGTTGCTCGAGGTTTTATTCAGGCGCAAAGCGAACTTAAATCCCATATTGATGAGTTAGCACCTAACGATAAAGCCGCAGAAGCCGTGCATATTATGGTAGAGGACAACAAAAAAACCACACTGTGTTATATCGCCAGCTTGCGTGAAGCCTTTCCTGAGATCATCCATAGCTTAGAAACTTACTCAGCCTGTCGGTTACTCTTGTATCGAGAACGAGCGGTTATCTCGCAGCAGCTTAAACAAGCGGTACTTGATAAACCCGAGGCTGAACGCATGATCATGGCAGTGGAAAAGCGCATGGCGGCACTCAATAAAGCGCCAAACATCGAAAGCTCAGCTTCTGGCGAACAGTTAATAAAACAGCTAGCTTGGTTACAAGAGCTACCTAAAAGTACCCAAGAAAAAGTTAACAGCATTATGCAGCACAGTATTTATAATCCCAATGAAGAAATAGCTAAGGCGGGTAAGGCTTTTTCTGCCTTAGGTATAATCACCCGAGGTACTGTCGAATTAGTACGCGAGCAAGACGGTAAAACAATTACCAGTGTCTTAGGTGCAGGTGAAACATTAAGTGCTGTATCGTTACTATCGGGATTTTCTGCCGAGAGTATTACCGCGACCTCTTTGGTCGATATTATCTGGTTACCCGGGGAAAAAATAAAACCTATCTTAGCCAGTGAGCCCGAACTATCACAAGCTATCGGTAAAATGATGTAATAGTGTTGAGATAAACCCTACATACGATTTTTACAATTGAGATTCAATGGGAAGAATTGAATACAGGCTTAAATTAAAGCGTCGCCACCAACTGGTTTCTGGTTGAACGTCATGGACAATCACGTCATCATCAATAGTCTCTAGCCAAACCACCGCATCATTTTGTAAAGTGACTTGATAAGCCGCTGCCTTGAGGTTTTTATCAAATAATTCAGTCGCTATATAGGCTGCCATCGCTGGAATTTCACAGACCACGCCCAACTCAGTGTTGATATTGGCTGATCTAGGATCGAAGTTAAATGAGCCGATATAGACTTCTTTACGATCAAAAATATAGGTTTTTGCATGCAGCGCACTTTTGGCTTCAGCGCTGCGACTTAACGAACGGCTGGCCTTAGATTTTGCTTTGGGTTTTAGTTCATATAACTCAACGCCACCTTTGAGTAAGTTATAGCGCTGACGGGCATAACCTGATTGCGCCATAATGCCATCGGTAGAGGCGAGTGAGTTAGTGATCACTCTAACGCTAATGCCCTGTTCAACTAAAGCGACTAAATGTTTAGTGCCTTTATCGCCGGGAACAAAATAAGGTGATATCAGCTCTAGGCTATGTTCAATTTTATTAGCGTGTGAGCGTAGCAGAGTAATCAAATAAGTGGTTTCAAGCTCAGACTTACCTAAAGTTTTATCCGGACTATCATAAATAACATGTGCCTTACCGCGGTAAATTAACTGTTCATTATCTCCAGCCAAGCCACTTTCAATGCGTTTATACATTGACGTGTTTCTTAGGTCTTGGACATAATCAGAGTCCTGCACAGATAAAACATAAGCAGACAGCGCTTGTCTCACTTGTGCTAAAGCATCTTTATGAGATTTATGATCATCAAAAATATAACCAGGAATAGCGAAGGGACTATTAAAGTAAATATCAAATTGCTCGTTCACTTCCGCGACGACAGGACCCACAGCCACTATATCAAGGTCGGCATAATTGCTTCTGACATTAGCGGAAAAGTAGCTCTCTTCAATGTTACGACCACCCACTATGGTGTATTGACTATCAACCGTAAATGACTTGTTATGCATACGTCGGTTAATACGCGCAGTATCAGCCAATGCGGCTGGAGCTTTATAGCCGCTCGATGAAAAAGGGTTATAAATTCGTACATCAATTAGCTCATGGTGATCCATGGCGAATAGTATGGCTTTTGTTTCACTATCAATGTTCAAATCATCTAATAACAAGCGAACCCGTACACCTTTATCAGCAAGCTCTATCATTTTATCCATCAGTAATTTACCAATGATATCGGCCTTCCAGATAAAGTATTGCACATCCACCGAGCGCTCAGCTTTCGACAGTAAAGCCATACGTGTTAAAAAAGCGTCGGTACCCTCGCTAATTAAGTACATAGCAGAGTTTTCGCTATCATCTATTTGAATATTACTGGCGGTTTTACCCAGCCAAGTTTGTTCGGTATCGCTATAGGCGTGACTGGCTACTTGCTCAAAATCTGTTGGCAACATCGAGCAAGCGGACAAGGATACAACAAAGAAAAAATAGCAAAGAGGCTGGTAAACACGCTTGAATGACATTAATTTATCCTTAAAAATTGAGGGGCTTAGCCCTGACCAACATGCTTACTTTAATCCTCGACTAGTTTGATTTCTACAATTTTTTTCCCTATGCCTATGCAGAAACATATTTAATTAACATGGCAAAACACATAAAGACTACGAGATAGCGTAAATAATTGACCGGTATTTTAAATAGACAATGTGAGCCTAACCAAGCACCGATAAACTGCCCGACCATCATGACCATACCTGCCAGCCAAATCACATGGCCGGCAAATAGAAATACGATAAGTGAGGCTATATTGGTGGAGAAATTAAGTGTTTTTGCAATAGCGGTAGCTTCAAGAAACTTCTGCCCACGTAATGCTCGCCCTGCAAGAGTGAAAAATGAACCGGTACCAGGGCCAAAGATACCGTCGTAACAGCCAATAATAGGTACAACAAATCTTTTATAACTCGCAGATGAGACTTTTGCGGGTTTGTTATCTTCATCAATCGTCGGCGTAAATAAAAAATAAAAACCAATGATGGTAATAACGATAGGAATAACAGCCGTCAACATTTCTGCATCAATAAACTGAATGATTACCGTGCCAATGGCGGAGCCAATAAAAGCAGAGAGCATTAGATATTTCACCTGATGCCAACGAACTCGCCTACCTCGTAACATCATCAAGCTGGCAGTACCCGTGCCCATACTTGATTGCAGTTTATTAGTTGCCAGCGCAGCTAAAGGCGGCATGCCACTCATCATTAGCGCCGGCAAGGTTAATAAGCCGCCGCCGCCCGCTAAGGTATCGAGAAAACCGGCAACAATGGCGATGGTAAATAAAAATAAGGCTATTTCAATAGTTAAGCTGGCAAACTCCACAACACTTCCTCTAAATTTCAACAATGACTAGAACAGTACCTAAAACAACAGTGCCTATAACACTAATATCTATTGCGATAAGACTGTATCAACAAATTGCCGAAGACTTTAAGCAAGTACTGATGAATTAGCAAGCCATCACCATCAATAATCGATTTCAACAGAAGAAAAGATAAAGCTGCTTTTAGGTGCTAGATGTTAGCTATTAGGTGTTTGACATTCAGTGTTAAGGCTTAGCTGATAAAGATACTAATGCTCGCCATTAATGACATAACAATGGCTAATTTTGGCACTATTTTCGCTCGATAGGTTAAAAGTAATGTCAGTAATAAAATCGCTATGGTAAGTGCGCCAAATAACAATGCCGGCCCAATAGACCAACCATACATATCGACACTTAAATAGGCAGTGAACGACAACAGTGACCAAGCCAAAGGCCTGAAAAAACGTACCGCAAGAATAGAAACCTCATGCACGATCACTTGCTCCCTATGTTTTGTCATCGCTAAACAAAACAGCACCATAGCAGTGAAGCATAAACTGGTTAGTACTAACATTAGCATTTTTCCTTATTCACTTGCTGCAACGACAATAGGCTTTCACTCGCTGCTAGTACTGGCGGCTTATTCTGCTGAACTCTTTGTTTACTTGATTGTTTACTTGATTGTTTACTGAAACGTTTGCTTGCTTGCAAGACTTTGACTTTATAGGCAGCAAATGCAAAACAACAACCAACGACCAGAAAGGTTAAATCAAAGCCGGCGAAGTTCCAGTCTTGGTGAGGCAAACTATTAGCTAAATGTTTATCTGTAGTTAGTGCATTCACTAGCGGTAACGTCAGGTAAACCAGCGCCGCCAATGTTAATTGCTCAGGCCAAGCTTTAGCCGCAGGGCGAAACGCTGGATAAATTAATAATATTGCCCAGCTAATGAACATCACGTGAGCTTCCCAGGCAGCGCGATCAACCATATCAAGGGGTAATAGACGATTGGCATAAAAGTACATAGCAATGGCAATAGGTAAACCAACAATGGTGCCAATATTTAACTGCTCAACCAATCGATAACCAAAATCAGGGCCATTAGGCTTTTTCATTTGTTGGGGTTTACGTTTGGTGGTCCAAAGAATTAACCCTGAGGCAATCATCGCCGTGCCAATAAGACCAGTGAAGAAATATATCCAGCGAGCTAATGGTCCAGCAAACTGCCCTTCATGCAAAGAGAAGAAGCCGTTGTGAATTATACCTGCACCAGTATACTCTTTAGCTTGCTGCGCTATAACCTCGCCAGTAACAGCGTTTATCATGACTTCATCGGCAGGATTATAAGTAATGTCGGTTTCATGACGAACAAACAATACTTGAGCATTAATATCGTTAGCAGCATACATTTCTACGTAACTGAGGTCATCGTCTTGCCAAGCAGTTTTTGTCTGCTGATATAGCACTGAAACATCTAACATTTTAGCTGGTTGGTTTGCCTTTTCTAAATGGGCCGTACGCGGATATATCTCTTTGCGCATTTCCCTATATTCATCGTCATTGGTTTGTAAGTTGGTACTTAGCGCCATGTAAGTAAATAGGAAGAATAGCAAACCGCTGTAAGTGATCATAAAGTGAAAAGGCAATGCAATAACACTTAAGACATTGTGAATGTCTAACCAACCGGGCAAACCCTTTTTCGCTCTGAAGGTAAAAAAATCGCTGAAGATTTTCTTATGAATAACTACGCCAGTAATAACCGCAAGCAACATTAACATGCTACAAAAGCCAACAATCCAATAACTAATATCAGTTGATAAATAGTGCAAACGATAGTGCATGCGATACAGTAATCGGCCGCCATCCGTTGCTCTACTTGCAACTTTATCACCAGTCGCAATATCCAGAACTTTTATCTTATATTTACCCCGTTTTTTACCCGGTTCTGCTGGATGTCGCCAGCCGACTCGTAAATTTTGATCGCGCACGTTAGGTAAATATATATCCCAACCATCAATGCCTTGCGCATGTTTATTAAGATAAGCCTGCGCAGTATCCAGTAACTGCTCATTACTGATGTTATGTTCAATGAATGGCCTTTCTGGCTCCATCCAACGGGTAATTTCCTGATAAAAATATCCCATAGTGCCGGTTAGAAACATGAAGAATAGGATCCAACCGACAATAAGGCCGACCCAAGTATGAAACCACTTCATTGATTGTCTAAAGTTATCTTTCATGAGCGAATTACATCAGTAAATTGCATCAATAACCAAGTTGTGATGGTAAAGAAAAGCGTTAACTTAATTAATCCCAGCCAGGCCTTACTTGCACTTTCGACTGAAAATACCCATATAGCTGCACAAGCATAGACGATAAAAGTCAGCATTAAACCTATATGTATGGCTTGATATTTACCCACAACATTTAACAGTAACTGACTAATAAAAAGTGAACAGGCAGTTGCTAAGGCATAGCCGCCAATGGTGGCCGCTAGAATTCGAGAGAATACTGGCCAACGATGGCTGGCTAGATTAAATTTATTGAAAAGGTAAGGCACTGTTATTCCATGCTTGCACTTAATAAGTGTATTTGAATATCGCAAATTAAAGGCTGCCGCTATAACTTCCTCAGATAAGGCGCAGCAATAATATAGCTATGATATCAACAATAGAAATAAAAACCATTATCATTTGCATGTTTGTTGAATAAATAATTACTTAACTTATTATTGCGCAACATATCGCTATTTTTACCTAACTAACTCCCTAACGTAATAACGGCCTACCCAACTAACCAGTCACTTAGCTGATTTCATCGATAAGAAACACTTTATTACTTATTGACACAAATACAATTACGAATGATAATCGATCTTATTATTATCTGTTGATTTATTAGTCTTTAAAAAACTGACAAATCTTTGCTTGTGTAATCGGAGCGTCTTTTGTTTTGCCATCTCAGTACTAAATTTCTGTCTACAATTCTTTATTTGGCTTGCAGTCTAGCCAGTATTTTTTTTGCCTACCCTGCTCTAGCCAATGATGAAGCAGCTAGTTATGACATAGAGAAAATTGAGGTGCTAGGTCGGGATTCTACCGAAGCACTGACTTCATCTGGCTTTGCCGTGGATGTACTACTCACCGAAGAGTTCAAAAACTCAAATTATAATCTATTGCAGATTTTGCAAAGCTCGCCGGGCATTAACGTCCGACAAAGTGGTGGCGTAGGCTCTGAATTTAATTTGTCGCTCAATGGTCTTTCCGGCAATCAAATCCGCTACTTTTTTGATGGCATACCTATGGAAGATTTTGGCTCAGCGCTAACCTTCCCTGCCAATTTAGTTGAGAAAATAGAAGTTTATAAAGGTGTGGTGCCCATTTCGCTTGGCGCTGATGCCTTAGGTGGCGCCATTAATGTAATCACTCCGGCCCTTGACCAAGACTTACTCGATATTTCTTATACTTACGGCTCTTTTAATACTCATAAGGCCAGCGTGTTTGCCCAGAAAAATTTTGATAATGATGTTTTTGTTCGGTTATCTACTAACTTAGAGCACTCTGATAACGATTATAAAATGCATAACGTTAATCGTACTGATGAGTTAGGCAATGTGATTGGTAGTATGACTGCCAAACGGTTCCACGATGAATATTCCGCCGGCATGATCAATGTCAAATTTGGCGTGATCAACAAAAGCTATGCCGATGAATTATCTATTGGCATTACCGGCGCAAAAAATCGAAATAATGAACAACATACCGCAACCTCTATTAGTAGCGTTTTTGGTAAACTTTACAGTGAAACCGATACCCAGCTGATATCAGCTATTTATCAGAAGCACTTCGATGCCTTATCGTTATCAGCTTATGTGCTTACCGGGAAAACCGAAGAGCTGATAAACGACACCCATAATCGAGATTATGACTGGCTAAGTGAATACACGGTTAAAGCCGATGAATTACAAGGTGAGCTAGGAACAAAATCATTATTCACTGTCACTGATGATGTGTTTAGGGCAAATATATCCGCGCAATATCAACTTAGCCCTAACAGCTCTATACAAGTGAGCCATAGCAATAATTACTTAAAAAAGACGGGTAATGACTCAGTAAATTTAAACAATACCGTATTTAGCCTGCCAAATTGGATAAGAAAAGCCATTACTGGTTTAGCGTTTGATACTAGCGCCTTACAGCAAGATTTAAAGTGGAATATCTTTGCCAAACATTACGGCTATCAAGGCGAGATAAATGCTGAGCAATCAATTGACTTCAACCTGCAAAATGTCAAAAGTGAAGTTGATTTAAGCGAAGTCGGTTATGGCTCATCAATAAGCTACCAAGTTCATGCTAATTGGTTAGTGAAAACCTCCTATGAACTCGCCTATCGCCTGCCAGAAGCAGAAGAGATTTTAGGTACAGGAAAGTATGTTCGTCCTAACCCAAACTTAAAACCAGAAAAAAGCCATAACCTAAACCTCGGACTATTAACTGACTTTACTTCACAAAATACCACAAACCGTTTTGAAGCCAACCTCTTTTACCGTGATTCCAGTGACTTCATTCGTTATGTGCCTGATCGCATTATTTATGGCATATACAATAATTTGCAGAAAGTCGAAACAACAGGCTTGGAAAGCTCTTATTACCTAAGCTTTTATGACAACTATTCGTTGCAAGTTAATGCCACTTACCAAGACATAATCAACAAGTCACAAGTTGATTATGAGGGGGTTACCGATCTCAATTATGGCAAGCGCATGCCTAATGAACCCTACCTATTTGCCAATGCTCGTTTTGCGGCCAGTTTTGATCTCGCCAATACCGATCGAATCGCTATTTTCTGGACCACGGCTTTTGTTAATAAATTCTTTTTAAATTGGGAAGGCACTGGCGATGAAGAGTACAAGCTACATATTCCCACACAAATAACCCACGACCTTGATGTTGAATACAGCTTTGCTGATGGCAGTTATAACCTGTCATTATCGGCACGAAATATTTTCAATGCCGAAGTCTTTGATAATTTCAATATAGAAAAACCCGGTAGAGCCTTCTACCTCAAATTTCGTTACCTTTATTAATCCATTTAAGGACACTCATGTTTAAATTAAAAACCTTAGGTTTGCTCATTGCGACCTTAACTTTAACGGCCTGTGGCAGCAGCGACAGTGATAAAGTTATAGAAAAAATTCAGCCGACACCACCTGTTGTTACCGAGCCTGGTCCGTTTTCTTTTGCTTTTAAAACCACCGGTGGCGATGAGCCAGAGTATTTAGTCACACAAGAATCAATTAGCAGCGAAGCATTAACCGCTGATGGCAAGGGCATTGAACAACAAGGCTGGAATTTTTTCTACCCAGTAGGTAACACCTTATTCATTACCGGTTATGAACATAATCAAGCAACCTCTTACAAAGTTAATGCTGATAACGTCGTTGCAAAGCTCGCTTCATTTGAGTTTACCAATACCATAGAAATGTTTGGCTCAGTAGATGACAAAGTACTACTTGCTTCTGATGCACCAAGAGATGGCAATCATACCAAACGTACTCTTTATAGTGTTGATGCCGAAACAGGCTTAGTTACCAGTAAAGTAACCTACAGTATTCATGACTTAGACACTGGCACCAAAGGTGAAGGTACCGTGGGTTATCCTATGGGGCTTGTTGTTCGTGGTGATAGCTTATTTATTCCTTTTCATAAAATGGCTGATGATGGAAGTTGGGGTACACCCGATGCAAATAATGCCTATGTAGCCATTTATGATTACCCACTAGCTGAAGGCGCTACGCCAAAAAGTATTATTGCTGATGACAGAACCAGTAATATTGGCGTAAATGGTAGCACCACCGGCATGATCCAAACTGACGGTGGTGATTTATATACCATGTCTAATGGCTCGACAGCGGCTGGCTTC
This sequence comes from Colwellia sp., assembly GCA_022969215.1. Classification (GTDB taxonomy): domain Bacteria; phylum Pseudomonadota; class Gammaproteobacteria; order Enterobacterales; family Alteromonadaceae; genus Colwellia. Next base: position 9,911 of record JALJPA010000057.1, read on the forward strand.
ACACCTGCATCAACCAAACCCTCTGCCATATTACGCATTAATAAAGATGAAACTGAATTTGACGCTAACTACTTTTTTGATATCGAAACAGCAACTAACGGCGGCAAGATATTCTGGTTTGATTATGTTGGTGGCAATAAAGCCCTAGCTCACATCATCACCGATGATACCGATGCCGGATCATGGAGTGCTTACACTAAAGAATTTACTAAACAAAAATTAGTGATAATAGATTTAGTCGCGCAAACCATTACCGATGTTGCCGATGTACCACTACATAGCAAACGCTATAGTTCACCAATTGAAGTGATGGACGGCAAAGTTTATATAGGTATAGAAACGGGCGCTGAAGCATTTGTTTATCACGTTGATATCAATAGCGCTACCGCCACTAAAGGCGTAGAAATTAAAGGAAAAACCATTAAAGGTTTTTACGATTTATATCATTAAGTACAAAGTTACTCTGCAACAAAGCTTAGTCTTAAATAATTAAGGCTAGGCTTTGTATATGTAATTTAACTGTCCTACTTTCATGAAAAATAATATGAAAAAGAAACTACATCAATGGCATTCTTATGGTGCGCTCATTGCCATGTTCCCCTTATTGCTCATCTCAATTACTGGCAGTATTTTAGTCTTTAAAGTTGAGTTAGATACGCTGCTAATGCCTGAAAAAATGGCCGTGGCTGAGGCTTCACCGACAACAAGACTTTCGTTAGATACTTTAATGAGTAAGGTAAAGGCTTATTACCCTAATCATGAAATAGGTAGTTGGGAAATATTTACAGATAATCACAGAACTGACACTGCTTACATCATTGCACACCACACTAATGAGTGGTCAAAACTTTATTTAAACCAATATACTGGTGAACTTTTATCAACACCGGTTGGTCTTTCCGACAATTTAACTGACTGGTTATTAGATTTACACTTTAAGTTATTACTTGATGCCAATGGCATATTTTTAGGTGCTATTGTCTCAATTTTATTATTATTTTTAGGTATCAGTGGCATGGTGCTATATCGTCGGTTTTGGCGTTATTTTTTTACCTTAAGAGTCAAAGCAGCTAGCCGAATATTTTTTAGTGATATCCATAAAATGATTGGTATTGCCAGCTCACCCGTCATTATTATTTTGGCCTTTACTGGCGCTTATTGGAATATTACCGAAGTTATCCACGAAGTTGAGGAGCATGTCATCAAAACACCTCACATTCTTACTAAAGCTTTGCATAACAAAGATATTTCATTGCAGGCACTTTATGAAAGCAATGCAAAAACCATCGCTGACTTTGAAGCTACCTATCTATTAATGCCTTATGATCCGGAAATGAATATTACCTTCTACGGTAAAATTAATACCAGTAACCCGTTAAATAGTAACTATGCTAGTAGTATTCATTATGACAAAAACTCAGCTGAAGTCGTTAGCTCACAAGATGTCAGGAATGCCAGTGTTGTGCATGTCACTGTTGATAGTTTCCGTAAGTTACACTTTGGTCATTTTGCCGGCTTAGCCAGTAAATTGGTTTGGTGTCTATTGGGGTTAAGCCCTGTCATTTTAGCTTTAACTGGCTTGTATCTGTTCTGGCATCGGCGCCGAAAAAGAGTTACCAATATAAGATCCTTCTCCAAAACAGCAATATTATAAGTTATACCAGTTCCATTGATTAGGTGGTCTATTTTTTACGTAGAAAAAACTGCCAAATACAAGGCATTTACTGTAATAACTAGTTGTTCAGGACAATATGCTCCTGCATTGTCTTATAAACTGCATCCATGCAGCGTTAATTATTAAATAAATAACGAAGTAGTTGGTAATTTTAGCAAGTATAAATGATCACATAGTTAGTGGGATTGGTATTACTAGCTATCCAGTGGCTGAATGGTAAAATAGCGCTCAATGTTTACCATTCAACCTAGTGAGATAGCTGTGACCCTACAAGAAAAAAATGTGCTTTTATTCGATCTCGATGGCACATTAGTTGATAGTGCGCCAGATCTCGCCTTGGCATTAAATAAAACGCTACGTGACTTAAAGCAGACTGAATATAGTCAGCGGACGATTCGTCACTGGGTCGGTAATGGTGCTAAAACTTTAGTTGAGCGAGGGTTATCTGGCTCAACAAACATCAGTGAGCAACTAGATCCTGCACTGGCAAATGATGCGTTAGGTATGTTCCTACAACATTACCAAGATGGCTTATGTATTGAATCTGCTCTGTATGACGATGTAAAAGAAGGTTTATTAATATTAAAAAGTTCAGGCTTTCGCTTGGCTATCATTACCAACAAACCAGCCGTTTTTATCCAGCCTATTTTATCGGGTTTAGGTATAGGTGGACTCTTTGAAATACTTATTGGTGGTGATACTTTAACTGAGAGAAAACCTCACCCAGCGCCATTAACTTATGCCTTAGAGCAGCTGAAAGTGACCGCCGAGCAGTGCTTAATGATTGGTGATTCTAAAAACGATATTTTAGCGGCAAAAGCAGCCAACATAGACAGTGTCGGCTTAACTTATGGCTATAACTATGGTGAAGATATTAGTAAATATCAGCCACAATGGTGCTTTGATACTTTTGCTGAGCTATTAGCCGCACTACAGCGATAACGACTATATTGGTTGCTAACGATGCCATTAATTGAAGTATTCAACCACTAAGGGGTTAACTTAGAAAGGATAAGTTAACGCTCACTTTATATAATTAGCTAATTCATATAGACATTTAGATTTGTACGAATTATATTCTAGCGAAGAAAAACTAACCTCACACGAATAAAGCTCAAGATAAGGATTTTTTGATGCTACAGCCCGTTTTTAATACTAATGTTTGTATTTATGACTTTGAGTCGGCCGAAAATTTTGTCGGTAAAGAAAAGCTAGATATTGCATTGGATGAATTATTTTTATTACCCCAGGTACTCGAAAAACCCAATATTATTGACGCTAAAGATGGTAGATCGCTGTCTTCTGTTCACCTTTATGATAAACACATCGTTGATTTATTAGACATTAATAACAGCTCTATCGGCCGTTGGATTATAGAAAAAATATTTTTATCCGCGATTCATTTAGGCTATGACGAACACCGTGATATTCGAAAGATGAAATTCAATCGAACATGGGCCAATCGTATGTATCAAAACTGTAATGCTTTGGCTCATAGGCATGCGTTTGATGAGTCAGTTATCCCTCATTTAGTCTGCATTTATTATTATGATGTACCCGCTGAAAGCGCTGATTTAATTTTTATAGATGATGATGGTGATAAGCAAAATCTAAGAGGTAATCAATACTTTGAGTATGACGAGGAAAAACAGCATCGTATTAAAACCCAGAATGGTCGCCTTGTTTGCCACGATGCCAAATTCCTACACGCAACGTCAATACATAAGAGTGAATTGCCAAGAACCTGCCTTATCATTGAAGTGGGTTTTGCCCCCTATAGCTAAATATACACGTTGTTCATTGTAGTGAATTCAACTCGCTTACTCATAAAAAAGCCTTCATTTGGAAAGCTTTTTTATGTCGAGAGTAAACCTCCTACACTTACTGACTCTAGCTTACCGTTAGCTGATTTTGGCCTTACTTTAGTCTCACTTTAAAGAGGACTTTATAGGTTCTTTGCCAAAGCAATAGGGTAGTCACGCTGTTTGGCTAAAGCGATTGCTTGCTCTGTGACTTCAGCGGCAGAACATTGCTGGCTTATGGGGAAATAGTGTTCCGTTAAGTAGTTACCCAGCTCTAACTCAGCAACTAAGCCGCACTCTACTAAATTTGCCAAAATAGCATCAGCGGCAGCTAAGGCCGATGAGGCTTTAACAATTTCGGCACGGGCATAATGTTGACCATAAAAAGATACATCCGCTGCGCGTAAGTCGGCATCTTCTCCCGGAATTTGCTGAGCACCAAATAGCGGCTTTGCCGCTGCCTCTGCACTGCTAAAAGCCGGAATAAACTGGGCAATATGGGCAATTGAGCCTAAAGTTCGATTACTTACCACTTGCTCAGGCCAGTGTTTATCAATCTTTTCAATAAAACGTTGTGCTAATTTGGGCTGAGCACTTTTTTGACAGCTGGCCACTAGGCCTTGATCAAACAAGGTAATGTCTTGTGTCATACCATGTAGCTGGAAATAGCCATCGGGGTAAGGGGTTAATTGCGCCATACCTTGCGGAGTACCACGCTCGCCATAGAAAACAACTTCAGGCCATAAGCCTTGGCATTTAGACCAATGGGCTACATAAGCGGCTTTAAATTCAACCATACGTTGCCGCTTAGCACTTACCATGTCATCAATTTCACCACTTTTAAAACCACAGGCATTAATGACGTAATCATAATGACTGTGTTCAATCACTTGGCTTTGTTGCTGTTGAGTAGATACTTGCCAGCCTAGTGCATTCTCGTGCTGAGTATTTTCTTGCGAAGTAATGGCAATAACTTGGCTGCTCATTTGCAGGTGACAGCTAGGCAAACGCTCTATAGCTAAATTGGTAATAGCAGCAAAACGAAATGCCGACAAACCGTACTCTTGCACCAGTAATACTGGAAATTTAATACTGTCTAAATCTACATTTTGGGCAAAAGCCACTAACCAATCACTGTCAGATTTTGCCACACTTGGTAAAGGTAAATCAACGAGTGCATCAAGCTCTGCTCGAGCATAAAATCGAAAATAATGCTCTGGCTCACCTAAGACCTTGTTGCTCGGATCTTGAGCTACCAACTCCGCATATCTGGCACGTAGCTTTTCTAACCGAGGTAATAAGTCTTCCGGTTGACCATGATCTGTTTTAGGCAAGGCAATTAGTGTTGGCCTAATATTCACGCTATGTGGATAGACTTTAACGGTATCTATTGATTGCTGTAATAACGTAAGGCATTGCTGATCACAAATTTCACGATACAAGTTACCGCCAGCATGTAAATGGCAAATGGGTGGGCCATTAACTAAACTCGGACCTTTCTCTATTAACGTGGTGTCTAAGCCTAATTCAGCAAATCGCAACGCTATGGTAGAGCCAGCAACACCACCACCGATAATGGCAATTTTGGCTTTTGAGCTGAGGATTGGCTGATGTACTGCTTGGCTTACGTGCTTTGCTTGAGCTTTATTCATAATTGTGACAAGAAAATGTTTTCATGGGCTGTATTTTACTTTGCTGAGCGTTATTTTCGTAGTGTTAAAACATAAATAATTGTTGTTCACGTGTGTCTTTCTTTTTACACATCATACAATTCAATTTATTTAGTCTATGCGTTTACCAATGCTTTTAGCATTTATTGATAGTTGTTGCTGATGATAACGCTCAATACAGCGATTACAAATGCAAGCCTTTGCCTTAAGAGCTACAGGAACTTTCGCTAGCAGCGCCGCTGGCACTTGGGTGCTCATACACCAGCAACCATTGCTAGACTTAACATCGCAACGATTACTTTGTTTGCATAACGGACAAATGCTGTCATTCACTGGTTTTACCATAGGTTGAGTACTTTGAGAGGCAAAATTACTGGCGCTTATGATACTGATAAAATCATCGTTTGTGTTAATTATAGAAACTAATAGCTCACCTTAATAATACCAATCGGACTAATTTTCTGGTCATACAAATTTACTGCTCACTAACCGAACACTTAAAACCTGCCACTGATGATGGTTAAATATCATGTGTCAGCAAGAATCTAGCCTTGTGATGAAATTTTTACTTCATCAAACGGTCTTTTAGCTCAGAATCCTCAACAGAATATCGCCTAAGTGAACAATATAATGAATTTCAAAAAAAATAATAAAATACTAAGTGTGTTTATCTCGCTACTCTTATTATTAACTAATAACGCTATTGCCAGTGCCAGTGCCAATAAAAGTATTGATGTTGGACCAACACTCGGTAAAAAAGCACCTGCCATAACAGCTATTAATACTCTCCAGCAGCCCGTGAATATCAAAAAACTATCTGGTGAACAAGGGCTTATTCTCTTATTTTTTCGCTCTGCCGATTGGTGTCCGTTTTGTAAAAAACATATTCTTGAATTGAACGATTTGGCAGAACAATTTAGCGAATTAGGCTATGGCATAGCGGCTATTTCTTATGATAATACCGACATATTAAAGAAGTTCGCTGAGCAGAGTAGTATCAGTTATCCATTATTATCCGACCAAAAAGTACAAACTATGTCGGCTTACAATATTGTTAATAGTGAATACGCTATTGGTGATGAGCATTACGGTATTCCTTACCCGGGTGTCGTGGTCATTGATAGCAATGGTAAGGTCATTAATAAACACTTTTTCAAGGGTTATAAAAAGCGTGTTAAATTTTCCGAACTTTACCTGCAGCTAAAAATGATACCTAAGCAGTAACAACTAGGCAATTATCAGCCACTTATTTGATGGCTGTTAGTTGATGACTGATAACCGATGTATTGGTAGCTGTGTTATCAATACAAGCCACTATCGACAAAAGCTTGAGTAAGCTGCTGATATAACTTTTCTATTGTCGGTCGCTCAGTAATATTATCAAAAAGCGCAGTATGCACTTGCGCTTTAACCCGCTCCGCTTTTTCATTTAGCTGGTAACACAAGTTAACCGGCTTGATGATCTCATCTAATAACACATCAATAAGAATAAAGGCTTGGGCTAACACTATCTTGCCACCGCCTTTTTTCAATATCACTCGCTGCGCAGTACCGACAATTTTTTTGCCGTTGATATTCATATTGTAATCGCCATCACAGTAGGAAAACTCTGTGGCATGCGCTTGACTAACTAAATTAAATTGACGGAAAAAACCCTGTAACACCGTACATAAGTTTTTATAAGCTTGGGGAATTGAATACGGCGTGTCACTTGCCCATAAATAAAGGTGAGATATATTTATCACCCCAGGGCATTGCGGCACAGGTGCACCACCGGTTTTACGTGCATGCAAAAGCCAATTATCCGCTAATAAGCCAGCTTTAAGGGCATCTGACTCTGGCCACTTCTTACCTGCAGGTAACACCAAAGTAGCTTGTTTAGCTTGCCATAACATTAAGCACTGCTGAAGTTCACCGGCTTGTATTTGTTTTATCACCTGGCTTTCTTTGTCAAAAACATTGGCAACAGAGATTTGTTGATAACGTAGCAATTTATTACGACTCATTGTTACTTCTTATGGTGTGGTGATATTGTTAGGAGTCTTCCTCATGCATTTGACCGTCAATTAGCATCATTTGTTCAGCAGACTTCTCATCATGTTTAGTCAGGCTATAAGTGCCATCAAACATGTTTTCCAAAAAGATACTTTCGCCGGCACTGGTCTGTAACTGCTTTAGTACTGCCTGGGGAAGTTCCACTCCTAAGCCAGCGCCAACTCTTTGTATTTTCAGTTCAATCATAATAATACTCCAGGTTAATTGCCAGACATTATCAATGTTATAGAACAATGCTACGGAGCAATCTTCTATCTCAATACTGGCCAGTCGATGTAACTAAAATTATAGCTGGCTATTTTCACCTCACAAATCTTAGTCCACAGCAGGTAACCCGTTAACTTATGCTGATTAAGGCATTACCAGCACCATCAAGATAGTTACAATTATTAACATATTAAGCGAGATATGCATGGCTTGAACTAGTGCCTAACATCCGGTTTTACTGTAGCATTACCAGCTATCAACTTATGATGAAAAGTAAGTAAAAACAAAGCGTAACATTGCTTAAATGTACAATTACTCAATCGAAAATGACTTGTGGTTTTGTCATTTACCAGCTATATAATAAAAACGAAGCATGGTTTGTTTTCGTACGATAAGTCGTAAAACTACTTTCTCTGCTGGCTGTAGCGCTTAGATAAATACTTAAGTAGTACTATTCGTCGTAAGTAACCGGTTAATCAACAACCTTAGGGGAAAGAAATGAAAGCAAATATTCTTGCGGCGGTAATAGCTGCCACATTACTACCATTAACAGCCTGTGCTGGCAGTGGCCACGACAACGTTGCAGATAGCGTTATTAAAAAGCAACGGGCTATGTTAGAAAAAAATACTGATGGCAAAGGTTTTGGCCCACAATCACCGCGAGATATTGACTCAATACAAGGTACCAATGCGCGTATTTTCGGTGATGCACCGGCATACACAGAGATGAACCTTTGTAATATTCACTTTCATAAAAATGCTGAACATAAAGGTGGCGAGTTTGCTAAATACGCAGGGAATGGTGATGGTCACGGTTTTCAAAGTGGCTATGTTTACTCGGGTAAATTAAGCTCAAGTGAAAAAAGAGCAACTAAAGCAGCTGTATGCCCAAGCAAACATGGTGCTTTAAATTCTGGTGATACCATTGAAGTTCATTACGTGCATTCAACAGCGCAAGTAATGCCGGGCCCAACATTAGGCGCTTGTTTAAGTGAATCGATCATGAACCCACAATTACGGGTAGAAACCCAAGTATTTGTATTGGTTAATGATAAAAATGCGCTAGATTTTGCTAAATTAACTAAACATGGTGCTAAAAATAGCTATCAGCAAGCATTTAATATTCCAAATAATACCGGTAGTGCCATTCAATATGCGGGTTCAACTACTGGCCCTGGCTACAACGAAAAAGCCTCACCGTTGCAAGTTTCTTGGAGCGTTCGTCCTGAAGTTGCCAAAGTAAATATAGAAACTGTTGCTAAGTGGTGTGAAGGCAATACCTTTAATGAAGATCACGCTCACGGTGTAAGAAACCTAGTAACTAACCCTAAATTACTTTCTGCTAAATAGTAGAGGTAGTTAGTAAATCGATTTATTGGGGAAAGTGCAGTAATGTACTTCCCCTTTTTATTGCTCTGAATGAAGGCGACTAATCTCAACATTTATTGCCTATATACTTATAACCAAGGACGAACCTGTGCTTTATAGTCAGTAAATTTATCCTTAAATATCTTAATAAGTGCTCGCTCTTCAGGCATGATTTGAAAACGTTGAATAAAAGCGATATATAAGCCAATTAATACTATCCCCCAAGCTGAACCTAAGTAGCAAGTCCAAGCAAATAGAAACGCGACAAAACCAACATACATAGGGTTTCGAGTAAATTGATAGATGCCTGAGGTAACTAACGAACTAGCGGTATCAGGCTTTAGTGGATTAACCGTGGTTTTAGCCAATCGAAAAGAAACCGCACCAGCCAAAGCGAAAAAAGCACCGACAAAAATAAAACCAATGACTGAACTCATTTTTATAGTACTGGTAAGAGCAATATTTGCAGTGAATGTACTTAACCACCACATACCAGCAGCAATAACTAAAGCCACTAAGGGTGGCGGGATCTTATTTTCTAGAAATTTCATTAGTGTCCTTAATACGCTTGATTAGCTTAATTGATATTAGATAAAACTATGCATTGTAACTGAGTCACCGCCTGTTCAGTGATAGAAAAATAATGATGAAGATTTTTTGCAAGCAACACCACAATCACAACACTATTTATGATGATTATTAGTTGGAGTCTGACCTATTCTAATCAACTTTATTAGTTGTACCACAAACAATAGTGTCATTTTTTTTTACACTATTAAAAATATATTATCTATTCTGTTTGGCTGCAACAACCAAAGCCCTATTCCATTGACATACAGCCGCAATACAAACTATGGCGTATTTTTTGCTTAACAACGACGTAAACTCGTTGGTAATCAAATTGATACCAAACTTATTATTGATATGGATATGGATATATAAATGAATAAAGTTTTCTCTAACCTACTGAAAAGTGCGGTACTCGTTGCATCACTATCTCAAGTAGCGTATGCAAGCATTATAGCTAATGACGATAATTTCACTTTTACATGGACTGCAATTTGTGGTGATTGTAACTCAGCGATGGGCCTAATTGATCCAACTAAAAATATCGAAGTCTCAGGCTCGATTGTATTAAACGGTTATACCCCAGGGGAAGCGTTTATTATAGACAATAACAACCTTGTATCATTCGCTTACGATGGCCCATCTATTCATATAGACGCTTTTAGCTTGAAAAATGATAACAATAGTGCGGCTAGTGAAGATATATTTGAATCTGGAATTTTTGGTGTTTCAGGCTCGATAGCTGCAGATCAATCTAGCTTTGAGCTAGATTTTTCCCACACCATATGGGATAAGGACGACATCACATATTACGAGTATCAACAAGGTTTAAATGCATACCCTTCTTATATGGATGTTCACTTTGGACAAGATGGCGCATGGGCCTTTAATATTCAGGGAATTCCATGGGATTTTGGTGTAAATGCAGTTATAGCACCAGCATCAAATTCAGTAACAGATATACCTGAACCAAGTACGATTGCTATTTTTGCTTTAAGCCTTCTAGGTTTAGCATCACGTAAATTAAAAAATAACGCTTAAATACTTTTACTACCCCCGTTAAGTATCTTAAAAGCATCTGTCATGTGTCAGGTGCTTTTTTGATCTCATAGAAAACTCAACCACTCTAGTCTGATTGAGCAATCATTAAAAAAATAGCTTTTGGTGATGATTATGACTGATAGGACATCCCTATTACCTAGCACTCCTTAGAGTTTTTCAACAAGACTTTCTAACATAAGTCGATATTTAAAGCTGTTATATGCCGAATTAATATCCCTGGCCGTTAGCTTGCCACTAGCAGCTAACGGCAAGTAGGACGGTAGCAATAAAAATCGCTGTTGTCCTACTATTGAGTATACCAAATATTATTTTTCCAATACTTGATAAAGTGCCGTCATACCGGCAGCGATATGATCATTAACATGGCAGTGATACATCCAAGTACCCGGATTATTAACCGTCATATCTAAGGTTTTCATCGACGCGGGTAATAATTCCACCACATCGGTTCTATGACCATTAATCAAACCTGTATGACCATGCCAATGCGGGGTATGTAAATCTACTTCTGTGCCTAAGGCAATTAAATGCCAACGCACTTTTTCACCCTCAACCATGGTTAAACCAGGTAAGTTAGCAAAGAGGTAACCGTTAATCATATGCATTAGATTACCTTCAACAAAATCTTCGTCTTCAGTGATATCGTCGCTAGCCGCTACGGTCAGGTAATTTTTAATATTATCAGCTAAAAACCAACTTTCATTTTCATTCATCACGGTATAAAGATTGATAAACTCACGATCAACATCTTTAGGAGAGCCATCTGCCTTAGCCATGCCTTTAGCAGTAATGACAATAGCGCCAATCAGGCCAGTATTAGAATCTCTGATGCTATTAACGTGAGAATGATAAACCCATACTACCGAGCTAGTATCTGCCGGTCCTGGGCCTGCCGTATCTGGTACTTGCCAGTTATAAGTATAAGTTTGTCCTGGCATCACCCTATCATCTAAATTATCTTTACCCGAGGTACCGTCGTTGGTAGGTGAGCCTTCATTGGCCTTGTTGTAAAATACGCCGTGCGGATGAATGGTATACGGACGTGTGCCGTTATTTTTAAAGACTACTTTGATGGTATCGCCCACTTCTGCACGAAACAATGGCCCCAATAAACCCAAATGCAGCTCACTGGCTGGTCGTACTTTTAACTGACTAAATGAAGCATCAGTATATTCACGGTAAAGTGCTTTTTTATACTTGCTGCCAATAGTATTTTCACTGGCTTTAACAAATACTTGCTGCTCTGCCATTAACGGCATATCCATCATTAAATTATGATGCTTTTCTGCATATTGCCATTCAATTTCATCGGCGGCGACATAATAAAGTCGCTCAACAGCAACTGATTGAAAAGAAAGTAAAGTCGCTAAAATCACGGTTAATCGACAAAGAAAAGATAGGTGGATATTCATCTGTTTATACTACTAATGGATAAAAATTTCCCCATAATAGCAAATACGAATAATTATCAATAGTACTTTATAAGCGGTTAAAAACGATTTACCCAAGTAAGCTAGGTGGTGGTATTAATTTATAGGCTACCTTTGTCTGTCTATTCTGGAAAAATTATCTTTTCAAATGCTATGACGGCTTGCTCTGGAGATATGCCGTGTGATTGTTCCGCTTCAGTTATCGCAGTAACTACAGCAAAACTATCCACACCTGTTGCGATAACCTCTGGCGCACGTTCAAGGGTAATACCGCCAATAGCAACTACAGGAATTTTCTGCATATTTTCAGGACGCAAAGCTAATACCTGCCTTAAGTTATCTAAGCCTTGAATTTGCCCGGTCATGTCTTTAGTTTTGGTGGGGAATATTGCGCCAATGGCTAAATAGGACGGCTGTAACTGTTGCGCTAATATAAACTCATAACAACCGTGCGTGCTAATGCCTAAACGTATGCCTGACTGTTGAATAGCAACTAGGTCAGCATCGGCTAGATCTTCTTGACCAATATGCACTCCATAAGCACCATGTTTTATCGCTAACTGCCAAAAATCATTAATAAACAAGCGAGTACCATAGTCTTTCGCTAATTCTACTGCCGCAATAATCACTTGCTCTAATTCATCTTTTCTTAAGTTTTTCACCCGTAACTGAATTATTTCCAAACCTAACGGTAGTAATCTTTTAAGCCAATATAGTGAGTCAATCACTGGATAAAGCCCGAGTTTATCTCCGTTCAAATCAAGCGGTTCAAAGGCCGGTAAGCCTTGATATTGCAAACTTAAGTCATCAACAACGTCGGCGAAGTGTTGAGGACTGCCTGTAGGGTTAAGCGGCCAGCCTTGTTGCTCAAAAGCGCCATAATATTGATGACCGTATGACTTACTTACTTGCTCACTGGCGCTTAAACCTTGGTTGATAAAAGCTTTCGTTAGCATAAAGGCGTCACGCATAAGGTAACCTTGGGCAAGAAAACTTGCTAAGGCGGTAGCAAAACTACAACCACCTCCATGACTGTAATGTGTATTTATGCGAGCAGAGCTAAGTTGATAACTAATCGCTTGATGTAACTTTTCCTGGTTATCTTGCTTCTCTTCACTGAGCTGGTTAAGTTGGTGGTAGCAGTAATCAATCGCTAAGCCATTATCTTTATCACTATGGCCACCTTTAACGATAATGCTGGTGATCGAAAAATCATCATAGATTTTCTTAGCCAGTTTTTCTGCTGTTGTTTCTTGAGCTACCTGATCAAAGCGATCTAAGCTTTTTGCTTCCATCAGGTTAGGGGTGATTACATCCACTTGTTTTAATAAAGGCGTAAGTTGCTCGAGAGTAAGGGCGTTAAAACTTCCACCAACACTGGCTTGGCCAACAGGATCATAAACACTGATTAAGTTTTTATTTGAATGCTTAACTTGTTTAAGTAACTTAGCTAGCCATAGCACTTGCTCGACATTAGCCACTAGGCCAATTTTGATAACAGCTGGTGGTTTGTCAGCAATTAACACTTCAAACTGTTGCAGTAAAATATCAATAGATACTGGGTTTACTGATATTAATTGCGAAGAATTTTGCACGGTATTAGCAGTAATAAGGTGACAGACTTCCACACCTAAACCATGACCGGTTTTGATATCGGCAGCAATACCAGCACCGCCTGAGCAATCACTACCAGAAATCGTCCAAATTATTGGTTTTCGTATTGTCATCTTGAAACCTGATATAGTTTTATTCAAAAGGGGGAATGTGACATTGCATTTATTATTACGAAAAAACGCGGTAAATATATCCCTATACGCTTAACTTATTCATCCATGAATAACATATTTTTCTACATAAAAAACTACATGTCGCATCACAAAATGTCTATTCAATTCCGTACTTTAAATAAATAAATAGCTTAAAGGCTAAGTTAGGTGACGCTAATGCAAGGCGAATACGCGGAGCCTAGTTTACTAGGTGAGCATCTTCAACGCCGCAGTAGCGTTAAATAACGACGCATTCATTAGCTGTTTTGGTGCCAGAATGGAGTATCGAGAGTAGGCGTTGACGGGTGTGCTGTCTGTCTTTCTTGCATTATACCTGCAACATAACCTTGTTCACCTGCTTGTAATGCTTGACCAAAAGCTTTTGCCATCAATACCGGATTATCCGCCAATGCCACAGCACTATTAAGCAATACACCGTCGTAGCCCATTTCCATGGCCAAACAAGCATCGGAAGGTTTTCCGATGCCAGCATCTAGAATCAAGGTAGCATCAGGTAAACGCATTCGAATAGTTTCTAAGTTATAAGGGTTCATCAAACCCTTACCTGTACCTATAGGTGATGCCCAAGGCATAATCACTTGACAGCCTAAGTCATATAGGCGCTGACAAATCACAAGATCATCGGTGCAATAGGGTAGCACTTTAAAACCTTCAGCAATGAGTTGCTCTGCAGCATGCAGTAACTCGATAGGATCCGGTTGTAAGTTATAATCGTCGCCGATAACCTCTAACTTAATCCAGTCAGTTTTAAAAATCTCACGACTCATATGTGCCAAGGTTACCGCTTCTTTGGCAGTTTTACAGCCAGCCGTATTCGGTAGTAAGTGGCCATTAGTTTGTCTTACTATTTCTTGTAAATAGTGCCAGATTTGTTGACCCGACTGCTCATTAGGGTTCTGTCTTTTTAACGACAGCGTCACTACTTGTGAGCCACTGGCCAAAATAGCTTGCTTCATCACTTGTGGTGACGGGTAAAGGGCGCTGCCAATGAGCAAACGACTATCTAAGTTTTGTCCGTAGATATTCAATGACATTAAACTTAGCCTCCCTGAATAGGTTGTAAGACATCAAGGCTATCGCCATTTTTTACCATGGTGGTGTCGTAATCAGTTTTACCAACAAAATCACCATTAAGTGCCACAGCAAAGGTACTCTGTTGCGGCTCAATAAAGTGCAAGGTTAACGCTGAACTGACACTGATATGGTTTTCATGGCCTAGCGCATAGGCTTTGCCGTTAATATGAATGTTCATAAGATGACTCTTTTTTATTTATGTCCACAGGTAATAAGTCGGCATAAGGTAAAGTACTATTACTAGAGTTTAGTAGATTAGCGATAATAGCTAATGTTTGTGCAAGTACCACAGGTGCAATTAAGAAACCGTGACGAAATAAACCATTAACTTGAATAAGGGAGTCTTGCACGGTAATTTTAGGCTGATTATCACTAAAGGCTGGTCGACATTGACTAACATGTTGGCGAATATTTGCTTCGGCAAACCCAGGATGCACACTATAAGCGGCACTGAGTAATTCCATTGCTGAACGTACTGTCATAGGAGAGTTATCATCACTCTCAATTTCCGTTGCGCCAACCACATAAAATCCTTTGCCCTTTGGCGCGATATACAGCTGATATCTTGGATGCATTAACCGTACTGGCCGAGAAATATTGACGTCTGGTGCAAACAG
>JALJPA010000058.1 GCA_022969215.1 Colwellia sp.
GAAAAAACCAATGAACTGAACGAAGCCAATAAACGCTTAAAAAAGCTGTCGAGGATTGACGGCTTGACCGGTATTGCCAATAGGCGTTTTATGGATGAATTTCTAGATAGGGAATGGTTGCGAGCGATCAGACAAGAATCATCGGTGTCCTTTTTGTTAATCGATATTGATTTTTTCAAAGCCTACAATGATAACTATGGTCACTTAGCGGGTGATGAGTGTTTGAGAAAGGTTGGTGCTTGCCTTAAACAGCAAGTCAATCGTGCTGTTGATATGGTTGCTCGATACGGCGGTGAAGAGTTTGCTTTTGTTTTGCTTGATACTCATGACGTTAAATTAATCGCTGATCGTTGTCTAAAATCGATTGAAGCGTTGAACATTAAGCACGAGTTTTCCCAGACTGAGGCGGTGATAACTATTAGTATAGGTTATTGTTCAATAGTGCCGCAAAAGGGCAGTGATCCCAGTAGTCTTATTGCTGCCGCGGATGAAGCATTATATAAGGCTAAAGAAAGAGGCAGGAATAACGCGCTTGCTAATTTAACTGCTAATCCAGCGCAAACCTTCAGCATATAATACCAGTTTGATTAAATGACATGCTTCTATAGTTTACTCAGGAGCTCTTTGTAAACGTCATCTTCGAAGTCTCTGACCGAAGATCCATTGCTATTTAAACCCTAGACTCCCCGATTAAAACACCACGGGGATGACGATCCTAAGCCAAGTGTAAAGGCATATTAAATTATTGCTCACTTGTGCTGGTTAAAATACGCCATGTCAGCGTTGCTCTCAATCCCAATAGCCAGCTATTGCTCAATCGAGCGCCTTGCCCTGATTTATTTTTTACTATACACAACAAGATCACAAACTTAATTAAACTGATATAACTGTTATTTTCTAAGCTTATTTACTTTATTTCAGGCAAAAAAAACCGATAGCAAAGGCTATCGGTGAGTTAGCTATGAGGAAAGCTAGAATATTCAATTATTACAACAAGCGTCCGCATAAGGGAACGACGAGAAGTATAGAGTAGAAACTCTAATGTTACAAGATAAATATGTAATTTTATTTCACCACTGTTGTTTTATTACATTTCTTCATGGCTATTTGCTGACAAGTAAATGGCTTTTTAGCGCTTATAGCCAAACTAAACCTGGTTAAGTTAACAATGCTTTAGTTAGATCAATAAAAAAGCTGTAGGGTATTTGGTGATTTAGCATGCATACAGTAAACTATCGACAATTATAGTTTTAATATTGCTTTAAGTGAATTTACCATGTCATCTTCAGATCAAAATCCTCAAGCCAGTGACTTACCGAGCAGCCAGAAAACAGCAGCCGATGCCGACACTTCAGCCGATAACTCAGTCGACAGTAAGAGCACTACACATTTTGGTTATAAAACCATAGAAAAAGACGATAAAATTTCTATGGTGGCTGGGGTTTTTCACTCGGTAGCAAAGCAATATGATGTGATGAATGATTTAATGTCATTTGGTATTCACCGCTTGTGGAAACGTTTTACTATTGATGCCAGTGGCGTTCGCCCAGGTAATAAGGTTTTAGATCTAGCTGGCGGTACTGGTGATTTAACCGCTAAGTTTTCTCAGCTAGTGGGCCGTGAAGGTAAAGTCGTGTTAGCTGATATTAACAGCTCAATGTTAAATGTTGGCCGTGATAAGTTACGTGATAAAGGCTTAGTGCAAAATATTGAGTATGTACAAGCAAATGCTGAATATTTACCTTTTGAAGAGAATACTTTTGATATTGTCACCATCGCCTTCGGTTTACGTAATGTAACCGATAAAGATAAAGCTTTACGCTCTATTTATTCGGTATTAAAACCGGGTGGCCGTTTACTTGTTTTAGAATTTTCAAAGCCAGAACATGAGTTATTGAATAAAGCCTATGATTTTTATTCATTCAATATCCTACCTAAAATGGGTGAGTTGGTGGCAAAGGATGGGGAAAGCTACAAATACTTAGCTGAGTCAATTCGTATGCATCCGGATCAAGAAACCTTGAAAAGCATGATGGATAACGCCGGTTTTGAACAAACTAGTTTCAAAAATTTAACCGGTGGCGTAGTTGCCTTACATAAAGGTTATAAGTTTTAGCCATGCAAGCTTCGATCAACAAGGCATTAAGCTCTCAAGCGAATTCGCAACCTAGTACTCCCTTTGCTGAAGGCCTATTATTGCCACAAGTTGCCACAGCAACACTTGAATTGATTATTAATAAAGCCTTGGCTTTAAACAATAATAAAGCTATCTCTTTTGCCGCTTTAAACCAAAAAACGCTAACCCTTGCCTTAGCAGAACTTTCATTTAAATTATCTTTTAGTGTCGATACTGGCTCTAGTCCAGCTATGGTTATGGTCAGATCGCAAGTTGATACCAGTGACTGTACTATAAAAACTAGTATAAAGACGCTGAAAAAGTTAAAAGCTAATCAGTCGCTGACGCAATTAATCAAACAAGATGAATTGGATGTTAATGGTGATATCAAAATAGCACAACAATTTGCTAACATAGCTCAATCACTTGCCATAGACTGGCAATCTGAGCTAGCTAAGCACCTTGGTGATGTACCCACTCATAAGTTATTACAGTTTGGTAATAAAATTACCAAATCAATATCAGCAACAGGCAAGCAAATAGAAGCTGATATTTGCGAATATCTAGTTCATGAGAAACGCTTAGTGGTAACCCGAAGTCAAGTAAGTGCTTTTAATGGGCAAACCACAGCAATTGCCCACGAAGTTACCGCAATATCTGCGCGTATCGATAAACTCTTTGCTAAGTTGGCTGCTAAATAATTTAGCTTAGTTAGCAAACATTACCAATTGAATATTACTAATAACCTATAGGAATTAATAATCACCGTGAGTAGCCAACGTCTATATCAAATCGTTAAAACCTTCTTGAACTTTGGTCTAGATGAAATGGTACCCGCAGGTCTGTTGCCTTGGTATGTCAAAGTTGGTAGAAACAGTTTATTTTGGTTGAGAAACCAGCATAAAGATAAAACGCCAGAGCAACGATTTCGCTTAGCAATAGAAACGCTAGGGCCAGTTTTTATTAAGTTCGGTCAGATGCTATCAACAAGGCGAGATTTATTACCGCCAGAATTAGCCGATGAGCTCGCCTTATTACAAGACCAGGTAACCCCCTTTGATGGCGAACAAGCAAAGCAACTTATTATTGATGCCATGGGCATTGAGGTTTTTGAGCAGCACTTTAAAGACTTTGAGCTAACTCCGTTGGCATCAGCCTCTATTGCGCAAGTTCATACCGCCACCTTAGTTTCAGGCGAACAAGAGCAAAATATCGTTATCAAGGTATTGCGCCCCAATATCAGTAAAACCATATTAGCGGATATTAAAGTGATGTCATTGTTTGCTGGCATCGTCGCACGTTGGTTACCCGATGGTAAGCGCTTACGTCCTAAAGAAGTGGTGGAAGAATATCGAAAAACCATTTTAGACGAATTAGACCTTAACCGTGAAGCGGCCAATGCTATTCAATTAAAACGTAATTTTGAGCAAGGTAGCGAATACGATAAAGCGCTTTATGTGCCGGAAATTCACAGTGAGTATAGCTTTGAAAATGTCTTGGTGATGGAACGTATTTATGGCATTGGCGTTGGCGAAATAGATACCCTAAACGAGCAGGGTGTCAATATGAAGTTACTGGCTGAACGTGGTGTTGAAGTTTTTTTCACCCAGGTATTTCGCGATAGTTTTTTTCATGCCGATATGCATCCAGGTAATGTTTTTGTTGATGCGACTAACCCCGATGATCCCACTTGGATCGCTATAGATTGCGGTATCGTCGGTACCTTAAATCGAGAAGATAAACGTTATCTAGCAGAAAACTTTGTTGCCTTTTTTAATCGTGATTATCGAAAAGTAGCGCAATTGCACGTTGATTCTGGTTGGGTGCCAGCAAGTACTAGTGTTGATGAGTTTGAGTTTGCTATCCGTACAGTTTGTGAACCTATTTTCAATAAGCCATTAGCGGAAATATCGTTTGGCCAAGTATTGGTTAATTTATTTAATACCGCCCGTCGCTTTAATATGGAAGTACAGCCGCAGCTGGTATTGCTGCAAAAGACCTTATTGTATATTGAAGGGTTAGGTCGCCAACTTTACCCACAGTTAGATTTATGGCAAACGGCAAAACCATTTTTAGAAAACTGGGTGAAAGAGCAGATGGGCTTTAAAGCCGTCTTTAGCAAAATTAAAGCTAACTTACCGTTTTGGAATGAAAAGCTGCCTGAAATGCCCGATCTAGTGTATGACTATTTGAAAACTAGTCGTGAAAACCAGCATCAACAAACTCTTTTGATGCAAGCTATGTTGGCGCAACAAAGTAAACAAAACCAAAAACTGGCTTATAGCGTGATTGTTGCCGGTATTCTTATCGCCTCAGCCATACTGCTCAACTAGTAAGCCTTTTCTAGCAAAGTTTGTCTTTTTAAACTGATGATCTATCTTTAGTTGTTACTCATTTAAATTTTGAGAGTAACTATGGATAGTCATCAAGCTCAAACCAGCTCCAATGGTCGCAGTATCTTATTAATAGATGATCAACGTCTATTTATTAAAAGTATTTCAACAGTCTTAGAAACATGGGGCTACCAAGTTTCAGCTTGTACATCGCCAATAGAAGCACTGGTGTTATTAAAAGAAAATTATTACTCTTTAGTTTTGTGTGACTTATATATGGATAGCTTTAGTGGTTATAAATTGCTCTATAGATTTTTACAGGAAAAACCAGAGCAGGTGTGTTGCTTAATGACCAGTGCAGAAAATGATGAGCCCTTGCTAAGAAAGACCTTAGCGTTAACTAATGTCAAAGCTTTACTGAGAAAGCCTATTTCCTACCAAGAGTAAAAAAAAATACTTACCAATATGCGAATAGTCACAGTAGCTAGTTAACCTTGCCTCGTTTCTTCAATTGTGCAACATGCTCAATGGTTTTCTGCTTCGCGCACCTTTTTTTATAGCTAAAAGCCGCCAATTTTAATCTATTGGTGGTTTATTTTTTAGCTTCTTTGGCTTTAGCAAGCTGAGCACGTAAACCTGCCATGCCCTGTTTATTCGATTGCTCAACGTGCTCTACGGTCTTCTTCTTCGACGCACCTTTTTTATAACTAAAAGCCGCCAATTTAAATCATCGAGTGGCTTATTTTTTAGCTTCTTTGGCTTTAGCCAGCTGGGCACGTAAACCTGCCATACCTTGTTTATTGGATTGTTCGACGTGCTCGACAGTTTTTTTCTTCGAAGCACCCAACTCCCAATTTAAATCATCCTGCGGCAACTCATGTAAAAATCGACTCGCTTCAGTGCGAGAAACTTCACCAAACTGTCTGCGCTCTCTGGCGTAAGTAAAGATTAACTCACGCTTAGCACGGGTAATACCTACATAAGCAAGGCGACGTTCTTCTTCAACACTACCTTCATCAATACTGGCTTGATGAGGTAATAGCCCTTCTTCCATACCAATAAGGAATACATAAGGGAATTCGAGGCCTTTAGAAGCATGCAGAGTCATTAATTGTACTTGGTCGTTACTCTCTTCCTCTTCATTTCGCTCCATCATATCGCGCAAGGTTAAACGAGTGACAATTTCTGGCAAGGTCATCGGCTCTTGATCATCACTGCCTTCGAGCATCTGGGTAACCCAACTAAAAAGTTCGGTAACATTCTTCATGCGCATCTCGGCAGCTTTTGCACTAGGCGAGGTATCGTAAAGGAAGTCTTCGTAATTAATTTCACGAATCATCGCGCGTAATACTGCGGCAGTATCACCTCGCTCAGCTTGATCGCTAATATTAACTACCCATCGAGTAAAGGCTTGCATCTTCAATAAGCTACGACCAGTTAAGGTTTGCTCTAAACCGAGCTCAAAACTGGCAGCAAACATACTAATTTGACGCATATTTGCGTAAGTGCCGACTTTTTCTAACGTAGCAGGGCCTAACTCACGTTTAGGTACATTAACAATACGTAAAAAAGCATTATCATCATCAGGGTTAACCAATACTCGCAGGTAAGCCATGATGTCTTTGATTTCAGCGCGAGAGAAAAATGAAGTACCGCCACTTATTTTATAAGGGATACGGTTTTGCATCAGGGCTTTTTCAAGTAAACGTGATTGGTGGTTACCACGATAAAGTACCGCGTAATCTTTATATTGGCTGCGATTCATAAAGCGATGACCAATCAGTTCACCAATAACACGTTCAATTTCATTTTCTTCATTTTTTGCTTGGATAACTCTTAGTTCAACGCCGTAAGCAAGGTCACTAAATAAGGCCTTATCATAGATGTGTGGGTTATTGGCAATGAGTACGTTGGCACACTTTAATATACGGCCACTGGAGCGGTAATTTTGCTCTAACTTGATCAACTTTAAGTTTGGATAATCCTTACCCAGTTGTACTAAATTTTCCGGTTTGGCACCACGCCAAGAATAAATGGACTGATCGTCATCACCTACAACGGTTAAACGTGCTCGTTCACCGGCAAGCTGTTTGACTAACTCATATTGACTGGCGTTAGTATCTTGGTATTCATCGACCAATAAATAGCGAATTTTGTTTTGCCAACGTGCTAGCACTTCGGGGTAGTTTTTCAGTAACAAGGTAGGGATAAGGATCAGATCATCAAAATCTAAAGCATTGTAAGCTTTCATGTGTTTATGATAACGCTGATAAAATTCAGCGCACTCAACGCTGTCAGCATCATTGGCAGATTTTATCGCGTCATCAGGCAAGAACAAATCATTTTTCCAATTTGAAATCTTACTCTGTAGTTTACTCAATAAATCTTTATCACCATCGAGTTCATCTATGGTTAATTCTTTCAGTAAGGCTAACGAGTCTTGATCATCAAATAAGGTAAAGCCTGGTTTATAACCTAGGATTTTGATTTCTCGACGAACTATATCAAGACCAAGGGAGTGAAAAGTAGAAACAGTTAGACCGCGGGTGAGATCTTTGCCTAACATTTTTTGAATACGCTCTTTCATTTCACGTGCGGCTTTATTGGTAAAGGTTACCGCAGCAATATTTCGTGCTTTGTAGTCACACTTTTGAATGAGGTAGGCGATTTTTTGACAAATAACCCCGGTTTTACCTGAGCCAGCGCCTGCCAATACTAGGCATGGGCCGCTAACATATTTTACTGCTTCATTTTGTCCGGGATTAAGTTTCATTACGCTTTTGCTTCACTATTGAAAATAAACTGTCGAACCAATGATTTTACCTGTTTTTAGTCATTGGCAAAACAGTTACAATGCTAGACAAGTAAAAAAATAGGAAATTATTATGATCAATGCTAAAAAAATTGAAGAAATAGCTAAACAAGTCACCGATGCTATTCCATCAAGCCTGAAAAATATGGCCAATGAATTTGAAGATAAAGCCAAAACTGTTTTGCAAAATAAATTGTCACAACTTGACGTGGTCACACGCGAAGAGTTTGATGTGCAAACACAAGTATTGCTCAAAACACGTGCTAAATTAACCGAACTTGAAGCTAAGCTAGTAGAACTTGAAGAAAAAATAGCAGCAAGCTAGCAACAAAATAGTCAGTTAATCATCAAGCGTTAAAGTTTAACCCTATGATTTTTTAAGTTACTCATAAAGTTACTCATAAAATCATGCCAAATATTAGCAAGGACAGATTATCCCATGTCATCATCTAAAGTCGCCTTAACATCAGGCCCCTCAGCAATTACCTGTTTCAAAGCTTATGATATCCGCGGAAAATTAGGCGAAGAATTAAATACTGATGTTGCTTATCGCATCGGTCGTGCTTTTGCCCAACATACCCAAGCAAAAACGGTAGTGGTTGGTGGTGATATTCGTTTAACCAGTGAAGAATTAAAGCAGGCACTGTCTGAAGGCTTAATGACGGGTGGCACTAATGTTATCGATTTAGGCCTAGCGGGCACCGAACACATTTATTTTGCCACTAGCCATTTAAATTGTGACGGCGGCATCGTCGTGACCGCAAGTCATAATCCTATTGATTATAATGGCATGAAGTTAGTACGTGAAAACTCAAAACCTATTAGTGGTGATACTGGCCTATTTGATATTCAAGCCCTTGCTGAGCAAAATGATTTTGTTGAAGTAGCTGATAAAGGTACTTTAACAACGCTTGATATTACCAAACCTTATACCGAGCACTTGTTAACCTATATAGATAACAAAAATATCACGCCATTAAAGTTGGTAGTTAATGCCGGCAATGGCACCGCAGGTCCAGCGCTTGATGCTATAGAAAGCGCGTTTAATGCCTTAAATGTTCCTGTTGAATTTATTAAAGTTCATCATCAACCCGATGGCAATTTTCCTAACGGTATTCCTAATCCACTATTAATAGAAAATCGTGCCGCGACGCGCGATGCTGTCATTAAACATGGCGCTGATATGGGCATTGCTTGGGATGGTGATTTTGACCGTTGTTTCTTATTTGATGAAAATGGCGACTTTATTGAAGGTTATTATATTGTTGGTTTATTAGCAGAAAATTTTTTAAGTAAAATTGACGGTGATAAAGCACAAGCCAAAATTATTCATGACCCAAGGTTAACTTGGAATACTATTGATATTGCCGAAAAAGCGGGTGCTCAAGCTATTCAAAGTAAAACCGGCCATGCCTTTATCAAAGAGCGCATGCGTAGTGAAGATGCCATTTATGGTGGTGAAATGAGTGCTCATCATTATTTCCGCGATTTCTTCTACTGTGACAGCGGTATGATCCCTTGGTTATTAATTGCCGAGTTGCTTTGTTTACGTAAGCAGCCATTATCAAGTTTAGTGAAAGAGCGCATCGCGGCTTACCCATCATCAGGTGAAATTAATAATAAAATTGTCGACCCTAAGTCTGCTATTGCTCGTGTGCAGGCTTTTTATCAAGCCCAAGCGCAAGTAATTGATAAAACCGATGGTATAAGTATGGAATTTGGCAACTGGCGTTTTAACTTGCGCAGTAGCAATACCGAGCCAGTGGTACGATTAAATGTTGAGTCTAAAGGCGATAAGGCCTTGATGCAGGAAAAAACAACACAAGTATTAGCTTTGTTGTTAGCTGAGTAGGCTGTTTTTATGGCAGGGAGCTTAATGGACCAGAGTGTAGTGCTTTCTTATGGCGAACTGTCATTTACTGAGTTTACTCATAGCTATAAAAACAGTATGCCTAAAGCGAGGTTATTTGAGCTAACCTTGCCTTGGCTAACGGCAACTGCAGCCTTTATGCTCCCTGAAAATAGCCAAGTGCTGGTGCATTGTTTATATCAAAATAACGAAGGGCAAGAGCCAGTATTAAGCATTGCTTGGCCTTTGGTTCACAATCAGGCTGAGAAAAAGATAACGTCACTAACCAGTTTTTATTCGGCAGTGGCTGAGCCCATTTTTTTTACTCCGCCAAATAAAGAAAGTATGGCGCAACTGCTCACTTATATTCAGCAACATCACCAGTGGCATAGTATGCAGCTCGGTGCTTTTGAAGAAGGCCTAGTCAGCCAAGCACTACTTGAGTCTTTCCCTTATCAGCGGGTTTTTTCTAGCACGGACAATGTCTATCAATCGGGTATCAGTGATTACCTCAGCTATTATCAACAAAGGCCCAGTCAATTACGTAATACTATAAAAAGGCGTGAGAAAAAACTGAGTAAAGCGCACCAATACCGCATCGAAATAATTACTGAACTGAGCGAGTTTTCCTCGGAATTTTCGGCTTATAAAGACATTTACCAACAAAGCTGGAAAGGTGATGAGTTTAGTTTCGATTTTATTGAGCAAGTGTCTCTCGCTGCGTTACAAGAAAATAAATTACGTTTAGGGGTACTGTTTGTCGATGATGAGCCTGCGGCAGCGCAGCTGTGGTTCTTACAAACTAGCCATAATGATAGCGGAGCTGTTGAAGCAACGGCCTCTATTTTTAAGTTAGCTTATACACCTAAATATCAAATGTATTCGGTCGGCTCTATTTTATCGCTCGCTTTATCTGAACATGTCATCAGTAAAGATCAAGTCAAAGCTATTGAGTTTGGTATGGGCTCTGAGCCCTATAAACAGGATTGGCTGAGCGCGAAAAGAACACGACAAAGCTATCAAATTTTTAATCAGCATAGTATCTATGGTAAGTTAGCTATTATTCGCCATCTAGTGCTACCGCGGCTAATTAAAATATTCACAAGGAAAAGTAAGTAAATAATGACTTCTGCACCATTTACCGAGAAAACTAGCGAGAAAATTAGCGCCGAAACTACCGAGCAAAAAAGTGGACAAACTACTGCGCAATTGATTAAGTTATTAATCGCTATTATTCCAAACTACGAAGAAAGTTTCTGGCATGTCGATACCGAACTCTTTGGCGCCATTGCTGAGTTTGATTCAATGACTTTAGTCACCTTGATCGGCGAAATAGAAGAGTCTTTCGATATAAGTCTTGATGATGATGACATCAGTGCGGAGAATTTCGCTTCCGTGGCTAGTTTAACCGAATTAGTCCTAGAGCGTAGTTAAGCGTTTTTGGCCATGATATCGACTCATGTTGAATTTTATCAAGGTGCTAAAGGGCCGTTATTTCGAATAATTCGTAGCCCAGAGCAAGTACTTGCTCATCTGCTATTTATTGCTCCCTTATTCGAGCAGGCTAATCAAACCCGCCATCATATCACCCGTTCAGCTATTAATGGCTATCACCAAGGGCTACAAACTATCGTTTATGATCACTATGGCACAGGGGACAGTGGTGGTGAACTCGTCGAAGCTAACTTAAATTTGTGGCAGCAAGATATTCAACGCCAAATAGAAGAAATCAAAGCCAATTCAGCCAAAGCTATTTATTTATCCTTACCCTTATCGGCGGTATTATTATTATCGGATGAAATGTTAACTCTTGTTGATGGCTTGATACTTTTACAGCCAGACTTTAACGGTAAACGCTTTGTCCAGCAGTTTAAGCGGTTAGCCCTAGCAGCTAAGTTAACTCAAGCTGATAAGAAAAATAGCGCTGAAATAAATGCACAACAAACTATCGATATTGCCGGTTATACCATGCAAGAAGACTTGCTCGAACAACTAGCAGGGCAAAACATACCTCAACTAACTAGCTTTAATGTCGATTGTTATTGGTTTGAATGGTTGGCCAAGACAGATGAGTTGAGCCCGGGGCGACTAAAGCAGCAGCAAGCGCTAGCCAATAAAACGAATAAGCTGATTGTACAGCAAGTAGCAGCGGTGAAATTTTGGCAGGCAACTGAATTACAACTTAGTGCTGAGTTTTTAGTGCAAGAGCAGTTAGCTTTTAGTCAGTTACTCTCCAATGCAGCGGAAATAAGCTGATGATAGAGCAAGGTGTTATTTTTAATAGTCAGGGTAAACAATTAATAGCCATTGAACATTTGCCCAGTTCAGCAATGGCATCAGTGACCAGTACTCAGCGACAGCCTAAGAAAGGTTTAATCATTGTTGTTGGCGGCCCACAAACCCGTGTAGGTAGTCACCGACTGTTTGTTTATTTGGCTAGAGCGTTAGCTAAACAAGGCATCACTGTATTTCGCTTTGATTATAGTGGTGCTGGTGATAGCGAAGGTGAATTGAGTAGTTTTACTGAAATTCAACATGACCTTGATGCTGCCATTCAAACCTTTAAAAGTCGTCATAGTGATATAACAGAGCTGGCTTTATGGGGGCTATGCGACGCAGCATCGGCCATTTTGCTTTATCTCAACGATCACCCTGCAGAAGAGAAAATAAAGCACTTATTCTTGATCAATCCTTGGGTTAGGCAAGCCGAGACACAAGCACAAACCTATCTTCGCTCGTATTACCTTAAACGATTGATGAGTAGAGGGTTTTGGCGGAAAATGCTTAGCGGAAAAGTGAACGCACAAGTAGCGCTTACCGAAATTAATCAGTTCCATCAGCAAGGTAAAATAAGTAATAAAGTTCACCTTGAGGACAATTTTGTTACTAAAATGCTACAGGGTTTGGACAAGTTTACTGGTCAGAGTCATGTCATCCTTAGTGGTAATGATTTAACCGCAGATGAATTTAAGTTATTAGTTAAAAGTAATAAACATTGGCGCCAGATAATGGCTAGCACTACTATAACTCAGCAAGTCATTAGCCAGGCTGATCATACTTTTTCGCAACAGCATAAGAAAAAGCAATTGATAGCATTGACCGTTAATACTTTAGTTAAGTAAAATAGTTAATCTGAACTCTGGATAATGAATGTTATAACGCTATGAAATTTAAATAGGAAATTACACTTTATACACAGTGATGATCGTTTATTCGTTATCAAGGTCTTTTACCTACCAATAGCGGGCTATTGGTAGGTAGAAATAATGCTGATAGCGGTTAAAATAGTTTTGTTGTGTCATATTGCTTATTCAAAGCTCAGGTAAGTTAACAGTTCGTTAAAAAACTCACTTGAGTTATATTACATGTGTTAGTAAATGCTTTACAATTACCCAAGTAGATCAAATCAACAGAATAAATCTAGAAACTTTTAAGGAAGCAAGATGAAAATAGGGATCATCGTTGGCACTCGCCCAGAAATAATCAAAATGGCGCCCGTTATTCGTGAATGTAAAAAACGTGGAATTGCCTATTTTATTATCCATTCTAATCAACATTACTCTGAAGAAATGGATAGTATCTTTTTTAAAGAACTAGAATTACCTGCACCGGATTATAATTTAGGTGTTGGTTCGGGTTTGCATAGTAATCAAACCGGTAATATTTTGATTGAGATGGAACCTATCTTATTGCAAGAAAAACCTGATGTAGTGCTAGTACAAGGAGATACCAATACGGTACTCGCCGGGGCATTGGCTGCTTCAAAGCTTGATATCAAGGTAGGTCATATTGAAGCGGGCCTACGTAGTTATGATCGCACTATGCCAGAGGAAACTAACCGTATATTGACTGATCACATGAGTGAGTACTTATTTGCCGTTGGTCCTAATCAACATGCTATTTTGGCAAAAGAAGGTATTGATGGCGATAAAATATTCACTGTTGGTAATACCGTTTCTGACTCTTTATTTCAGCATCTAGATATTTCAGCCAGCACTAGTACTATTTTGGCCGACTTAGGCGTGTCGTCAGGTGAGTTCTTCTTAGTGACTGCCCATCGTGCTGCCAATGTTGATGTCATGGCAAATCTATTAGAGCTATTAGCATTATTTGATAAGTTACATGCAAAATACAGTCAAACGATTATCTGGCCAATTCATCCAAGAACCCAAGCTAAACTGCAAGAATTTTCTATTGAATTACCTAGCTATCTACAGCTTATCCCTCCCGTTGGTTACTTAGACTTTATTCAATTACAAAAACATGCTCGGCTTATTTTAACCGACTCTGGCGGTATTCAAGAAGAAGCTTGTTTATTAGGCGTACCCTGTATAACTTTACGTGAAAATACCGAACGTCCAGAGTCTATTGAAGTTGGAGCTAACGTATTGGTAGGCCGTGATGCCGATAAAGCGTTAGCTGCGGCAGAGAAATGGCTTGCCAATGATACTGGTAACTTTAACTGGGCTAATCCTTTTGGTGATGGTCATGTTGCTGAAACGATTTTAGATATTATTACTAATTCAGTACCAAATACCCTTGATGCTGAAATTATTACTAAGAATGAAACACTGAGTGTTATCGGTATGGGTTATATGGGCTTACCTATTGCTAGCTTATTAGCTGAAGCAGGCTATAAGGTTACCGGTGTTGATTTAAATAGCGACAAAGTTGCCGCTATTAATAAAGCGCAATGCCCCTTTGATGAAGCCGGTTTACCTGACCTCATTACTAAGGTTGTCTCACAGGGCTTCTTAACAGCCAGTACTGAAATACCTTCAAGCGAAACTTATTTAGTCGCTGTGCCGACACCACATAAAGATAACAGTTGTGATCGCAGTTATGTCTTTAGTGCGGTAGATGCGATTGCGAAAGTGGCTAAAAATGGTCAAACCGTTATTGTTGAGTCAACTATATCGCCGCAAACCAGTCTAGCGGTAGCGCAACGCTTTGCCGATGCCGGTTTAATGATTGATGTCGTTCATTGTCCGGAGCGTGCTATTCCAGGACAAACCTTGCATGAGCTTGTACACAACGACAGGATCATTGGTGCAGCAAACCCTGCTGCACAACAGAAAGTTAAAACGATTTACCAAAGCTTTGTTAAAGGCGAAGTGTTTTTAACGGATTTAACCACTGCCGAATGTATCAAGTTAGTTGAAAATACTTCACGGGATGTTGGTATTGCTTTTGCCAATGAGTTATCACAAATTTGTCAAGAGCTTGAAGTGGATGTCTATGAAGTTATTCGCCTCGCTAATCGTCATCCAAGAGTAAACGTGTTAACGCCAGGTCCAGGTGTCGGTGGACATTGCATCCCAATTGACCCTTGGTTCTTGGTTGAAAACACCAAAGCGGGTGAGTTTGTCCGTTTAGCCCGCGCAATTAATGATCAACGTCCAAGTATTGTTGCCCAGCAAGCCTTGGATTTATTGGCTCTATCTGCGAGTTCATTGGCAGGAAAAAGAATTGGTATTTTGGGCGTAGCGTATAAAGCCAATGTTGATGACTGCCGTGAATCACCTGCCGATGCCATTCATCAGCACTTTATCCAAGCAGGAGTGGAAGTGAATTATCATGATCCCTTCGTGCCTAGCTGGCATTGTACTCGTCAAGAGTCGCTAACTGCTATGGATGATTGGGCTGATGTATTAATCTTGGTTACTGATCATGAGTGTTATGGTAATTTGGCGTTAGCTACGCCACTGCTTAATACTCGAGCATAAAAATAGCCCATTAGCTTTGCTGTTAATGGGCTTTATATTTTGTTAGTTTAAAATATGGATAAAGTTTGCCAAGACGATACTTTAAGGTCTTAGCTTCAATAATAATTAGAATAGCAAAAGGAAATTCGAGATGAAATTTGTAAAAGCCTCTCTTTGTTTAAGTATCGCACTGGCACTTACTGCCTGTAGTGAGCAAGTCTCTGATGAATCTCATCTAGAAAATGCCAAAAGTTATCTCAGCAATAAACAAATAAACGAAAGTATTATTGAATTAAAAAATGCTATTCGTGCCGATGGAAAAAATGCTGAAGCACGATTTTTACTGGGTAAAATCTATTTGAATTTAGGTGATGGACTTGCCGCAGTAAAGGAGCTTGAAAGAGCTCGTCAGTTTAACTATGCCGCTAATAAAGTACTGCCATTACTTGCCCGTGCATATACTCTAACGGACAGCGATGCTGATGTCTTGGCCTTAAGTGATGAGGCGGAAAAATTGGCTAATGAAGAGCAAAGCCATTACTTAGCTTATAAAACCTTGTCGGCATTGCGTAGTGAGCAACCGGAACAGGCAAAAGAGAGTGCCGCTGAAGCTCAGTCCATCGCCAATCAAAGTTTATATAGCATGTTGGCTATGGCCTACCTGCAATTGGCAGAGAATAATTATGATGAAGTAAAAACCTTAATTTCACGGATTTTAGTTATAGACGCTCAACAAGTCGATGCACTTATGCTGCAAGGGCAAGTATCAATGGTGACCAAAGACTATGCGCAAGCCGCGCTAAGTTTTAAAGAATACTTAAACTTACAACCGCGTTCAGGCATTGTGCAATTATTGTTAGCCGATGCGTTACTTAAGTCTGGTCAAGATGAAGAAGCTGAAAAGTATGCCGATGCCATCTTAGCCCGAATTGATAGCCAACCTTTTGCCCATTATATAAAAGCCATGGTTGCTTTTAATAGCAAAGCATTTGATAAAGCCAGTGAACATGCGGAAAGGGCATTATCGGCAAATTTTAATCAAGCTAACTTAAGGTTAGTCGCAGGTGCTAGTGCCTTTTACCTAAAAAACTGGCAACAGAGCCATCGTCATTTAACTATGGTGGTTAAATACTTGCCGAAAGATCATCAGGCTAGGCGTATGTTGGCTGTTACCCAGCTAGAGTTGGGTTTCGTTGATGAAATAAGTGCCACTGTTGGTGATTTTTCAGCAAGCCGAGCGGGTGATGCACAATTTCTTTCTTCATTAAGCTATAAGCTATTAGAGCTAGGCGCAATGGGGGAAGCAAAAAAATTACTCGAGCAAAGTGAAGCAACTACTTCTACTACTAATGCTGGAGATAACGCTAGGCAGGGTATTTTAAAGTTGATGATGAATGACCCATCAGGTATCCAGGATTTGCAAGATGCGGTTAAACTAGATCCAAGCTTTATTGAGGCTGAGTTAGCGTTAGCTTATGCAGCGCTACAAAACAATGATATTGAGCAAGCGCGTGAGATAGCTATTAAATGGCAGGAAAAATATCCAGAAAAATCGGGTGGCTATAACTTAATGGCAAATATTGCCATTAAAGAAAAGCAATATGATAAAGCAGAGCAATCGTTACAGCAGAGTTTAAGGTTAGAACCCGATAATATCTTCGCACTTACTGAGCAGCTTAGGTTGGCTCGTCAACAAAAAAATGAAACCTTGAGTAAACAGCGCGTTGATTATTTAATGAAACTTGCGCCAAGCAATAATAAAGTATTGCGCCATTACTTTGGTATCTACCGTAATGAAATGGCATTAGATAAATTACAAGCAGCCTACCAAGTGGATAACAAGGATATTAACAAAGCGATATTAGTGGCAGAAGCTATGGTGAGTTTAGCGCAATATAAGCAAGCCGAAAATTTACTTGCTGGCTTGGTCGATACGCCTAAACTACCAAAACGCTATTGGCAATTAGTGGTATTTAACCATAGAAAACAGCATGATGGTAAGAAAATGGAATCGGCTTTAGACGGTTGGTTAAAAGCTAGCCCATACCATTTAGAGCCAGTGGTACTATTAGCCGATTTACATGCTAACCGTGGTAATAATGAACGTGCCTTAAATGTAGTGAAGCGTGGTTTAGATTATCATCAAGATAATTTGGTGTTACAACTGGTCAAAATGCAATTGCTGCTTAATAGCCAACAAATTACACCGGCTAAAAGTCTCTATAAAACATTAGCGGTTACCGGTATTAACGATGCGTTAAAGCAAGGCTTTCTGGGGCGGATTCTACTATTAGAAGAAAAGTATACTCAAGCGGCGCCCAAATTAGCGAAGCTCTATCAAGTTTACCCAAGTAGTCAAAATGCCGTTTATTTAGCGGGTGCTTATATGGGTAATAAAGAAGAGCAGAAAGCTGTCAAAGTACTCGATCATTATTTAACAATTGATCCCAATGACAGCCGCATTAAAACTATGCTAGCGGGTCTTTACTTAGCAGGCGACACCAATAAAGCCATTGCTATTTATACTGATGTGGTTGAAAAACAGCCGGGAAATGTTATTGCTCATAATAATTTAGCTTGGCTGTATTTAGAGCAGAGTAAACTAGATAAAGCATTAACCCATGCTAAAGAGGCTTTTGCGTTAGCGCCTCACATTCCAAATATTGCCGATACTTACGGTAAGGTACTGCTTAAATCGGGTGATAAAAGGGCGGCATTAAAATATGCCACTCAAGCCTCTGACTTAGCTCAAGGTAAAGATATTGATATCCAACTTAATTATATTGAAGCACTGATTGCCAATAGTCGAGCAAATGAAGCAAAAGATTTATTAAGTAAAACATCCCCGCAAACAGATGAGCAAACTGAGAAAAAAGCTCAATTACAAGCGCAATTATAATTACGTTGACTGGCAACAAAAGCGGCGGCTACAACAGTCATTTTTGTTTTATGGTAGTGAGTAATAACGGCGAATTTGTCAAATTACTATTATTTAGCGCTAACTCAAAAAATTAGTACAAAAAAGCCCCAGTTTAACAGTGTTAAACTGGGGCTTTTACAGGACTGTTTTTTATTCTGGCAGAAAAAAGCGAAAGCTTATTTCATGTTCGCGTAGTAAGCTGCTAAGTTCTCTATATCAGTAGGAGTAAGCGCCATAACCATACCTTTCATAGTAGGGTCATTACGTTTTCCTGATTTAAAATCGGTAAGTTGCTTAACAAGGTAAGCTTCTTTTTGACCAGCTAAGTTAGGGTAAGTTGGCACCGCTGAAATACCTGCAGCGCCGTGACAAGCCGCACACATCATTGATTTTGCTTTACCGGCTTCTGCGTCACCAGCAAATACAGGAGATGCCATCATAACTGTTGCTGTTGCTACAGCAAGCATAAGTTTATTCATAGTTTCACTCTCTTTGGTTCAAAGGTATTTGTAACCAAGGTAAAATGCAAGCATGATACTCAAGTTACAAAGATAAAATCCTGTCTTGAGTATATGGAAATTAGACTTAGTTGTCGTTGATTTTTTTGTTAAACCCCCTGATTAACATCAAACTTTCATCGTATAATTATCCATATTCGATAAGAAAATAAAATGGTTCATTATGATCCCAGTAACAAGCCCACAGAGTATTAAGTCACTCATATACCAAGCCGACCATTTAAGCGTTTCTTTTAAAAACGACTGGTACCAAGAAAATATTGCAGCACTAATAACGCTATTACTTTCGCCAATCATGCCCGTCACTATTCAAGAAAAGATAATTGGTGCAGATCGAGAAAATATTCGTTTTTGTTGGCAAGATCATTATTTTGTGTTGAATTTTGATTGTTATAGCCAATCTTGTTGGTTAGAAGGGCAAGGTAGTAAAAGCACAGAATATTTAGCTCATTTATATGCGGTATTAGGAAAATGATGATGAGTAACAAGCAATATTTTGATAAAATTTTGATCAGTGCCTGTTTTCTGGGCGAAAGAGTGCGCTATAACGGTGTAGTTAAAAGCTTAGTAAGTCAATTGTTAAGTCAATGGCAGCAGCAAGGTCGTTTTATTTCTGTATGTCCTGAGGTTATGTCAGGCTTACCAGTACCAAGACCGCCAGCAGAAATAAATCCCAAGACCAAGCAAGTGCTAACTATTGAATCAGTTGATGTTAGTCAACAGTTTAAAAAAGGTGCCCAGCAGGCGTTAAGTTTATGCCAGCGGCATAATATTCGTTTTGCTTTACTAAAAGAGTCAAGTCCATCCTGTGGTAGCAATACTATTTATGATGGTTCATTTAGCCAAAAAAAGATTGTTGGCGAAGGCATCACTACATCACTGCTGCGTAAGCATGGTATTCAAGTGTTTTCCGAACTATCCCTTGATCAACTAGAGCTATTATTGGACAAGTAAGCTTGCAGTTACGCTATGATAATTTTTAGACTCTTGTGGATAATAATAGGCTGTAGAGA
This sequence comes from Colwellia sp., assembly GCA_022969215.1. GTDB lineage: Bacteria > Pseudomonadota > Gammaproteobacteria > Enterobacterales > Alteromonadaceae > Colwellia. The sequence continues at coordinate 19,267 of JALJPA010000058.1, forward strand.
ATTGGCTGACTTAAATGGGAGAACTTAAATTAAAAACGATTTTATCTTGAGGTCAAATAAAATAATTACTTGCAGGTCTGACCAGTATGCATGACAATGCTGCTATCAATTAATTTATGAAAGACTCTACTTATGGCGAATCAGTTTAATAAAATAGTATCAAAGATCAACTCAGCACCAAGCTTTCTCCGGTCTTTTTTATTAACAAAGTTGTTTACCAGTAAAGTTAAATTTGCCGGGACAAGCGGTATAAAAATTAATGAGATTACTCAGTATAAAACGCAGTTGTCGTTAGCGAATAAAAAATCGGTACAAAATCATATTGGTGGCATACATGCCATTGCTGCAGCAGTGCTTGCTGAGTCAGCAACGGGTATTGTCTTTGGTATGAATGTGCCTAACTCAAAGTTGCCCTTATTAAAGTCTATGCAAGTAAGTTATCAAAGGCGCATGCAAGGGAGCTTAAGCGCTGTAGCCCAGTTAACCGATGAGCAAATTAAACTGATTGAACAAGAAGACAAAGGTAGTGTCTTTGTGCCAGTAACTATTGAGGATGAATCAGGGCAATGCCCGATAGAGTGTCAGATGGAATGGGCATGGGTCAGTAAAAAAATCACTAAAAAAAGACCAAAGTAAAGTTACAAAGCTTAATGTCTTGCTAGCCTATATGGTATAAAATATTGTTCAAGGGAGCTGAACTATGTTGATGAGTAATGACTACAAATAAAATGGATAAAAACGCAGCTAACTTGCCTAGTAAGCAAGTGATTTCTGCGCCTAGTAAAATTGCTAGTAAGCCATTACATCAATACTTTAGTGGATATTTACTCGCAATATTCTTGATTGTTGGTGCCGTATTATCTTCAGCACTATGGCTTTCGTTTCAGCAAGCTAACCTTTCTCAAGCGTTAATAAGTGAGCAGCTAGTACCCTTACAAAGACAACTTATACAACAAGGCTATCTGAGCAAAGCGAATAAGCTTATTGATAAAATATTACAAAGCGTCAATACAGCTGAGGTCATAGCCTGGCAACATGAGCTAGTTTTGGAAAGTAAAAATTTATCATTATTAAAATCTCAGCATAAAAACATTTATCAACAATGGTCTACTCAGAATCATTCTGCCACGAACCTTATTACTCGCATCGCATCTAATCAGTTAAGAAATATACAGTTAAAAGATAAGTCCTTAATTCAACTCGATACTTTGCTTGATGCCCTAGCTATCCAGATAAAAATGCAAGATATTGACTCGAATATAGTACAAGTATTAACAAAATTGCAAAGGCAATTAACCAGTATAGTTACTATGCTGACCCCGCTTAGTTTACAAACTCCCCTTGAAGAATTCGAGCAATTACGTCAGCAAATAGAGGGGTTTTTTATTACTGATTATGCCAAAAAATTAGCGGATCAACAGTATGGGAACCAGAGTATGGCAGATATTGTTAGAGACCTAATTCGCTTTGAAGACCTGACTTTATCGGCTGGTTTATTAGCAAAGTGGCAAGGGAATTTACGTTTGATGGCCGATTATCAGCAACAACTTATCTCTCAGCAACAGCAATTGCACAGTATTCTTGCTAGCTTATTAGAAAATAGCCAAAGCACTCACTCAATAATTCATCCTTATGTAGTAGATAAAGAAGCGATAACAACTCAACAATTACGACTATGGCTTATCTTTGTTACTAGCTTAGTGAGCATTTTGGCTTTGCTGTGGTTAGTGCGAGTAAGAATTAAGCATATTAGTCAATACAGTGTTAACTGTATAAGCCGTGCCTTAGATAGCGATTCTAGTCAGTTGACTATAAAAGAGAAAAGTGTTTTTCAGTGGTTTTATCAGCATGATTTTTATACTGAGGAATCTGAGCAACTGATAAAGAAAATAGTAAAAACCAATGCCAGCAATTATAGCGAGCAAGAGTATCTAGCACTGAGTGATAAAAACCAGCAGCTTGCAGGGTTAATCGTTAACCATAATGCAGCTCAAGAAAAATTAAACCTCGAGTTAGAGCGAATCAAACAGAATGCTTCAAAAAAATATCAAGCACAATTATTGCTTGAGCAACAACGCGGTAAAACACTTTATTTAAGTGCTATAAAGCAATTAGTGCAAGTAGGCCGTAGTGCTATTACTTCAAGCACAAGCAATGAAAGTGAGCATAATACGGAAGAAAACAACTTGTATCATGCTCACCTTCATGGTCGAGACTTAGTGTTAAAGCTAAGGCAAGCGAGTTGTTATCGGTACTTGCAAAGTAATGACGCCGTACTGACTTTGAGTGATATCAACCTTGTTAGCCAAATCCAAGCGACTTTACTTAATCTTGATGCTCAGTTATGCCGAGAGAAAAATAAGTTACGACTGAACATTGATAAAAAAATTATTGCCGAAGTAAATCTAGATGCCGAGCTTTTTACTGAAATGTTTGGGGTTTTTACCCAACTGCTCTTGTCTCAACAAATTGATAGCCAATTAGAACTAAACTTACGTTTGGTTGATAAAAACAATGGCCAACAAAAAATATGTTTTACTGGGCTGGTAAAAGGTGTTGATAAAATTGCACCATTACCGCCAGTACTGCAAAGCTTTATTGATGAGGATGCCGAGAAAAGTGAGCTTAGCGAGTATTTTAATACCTTATTGCGCTACCAGCATGGTGATAATGTTAGCGCCAATTTAGCTGAACAGGGTTATCAGTTCACTTTCACACTCCCGTTGGCGATTACTAAAAATACACCGCAAAAAAGTCACCCTGTGTTGTCATTGCCTGGGGATGCAGCGGACATTGAAAAGTATTGTGAAACATTAGCCGCTAAATATTTGGCTATGCCGATAGAAGTGTTGCTAGCGGTACAAGAGCCGATTAAATATCAACGCTTGCAACAATTGTTGCAAGCTATGGGCTTAAAAATCACCTTGGTCAGCTGTGAAGTTATTTTACAAAAAAATTGGCAAACTGGTCGCTTTGCTGTCTTGTTGACTGATATTGACTGCCTAGCTTTTAGCACTTTTCTGGTTGATGAAGATGAAACTACTTCGGTAAAATACGCCTTAGATAGAGGTGTTTTTAACCTGGCTAGCTCAGTAGATTTATCAAATAAGCCCGAGGGTTATGATCACTGGCTGATGGGTGAATTGAATGCCAACAGTAGTATTGATGAATTAATTTCGGCAATGCAACCTTGGCTCAAAGAGCAAGTAAGTAATGAGTGCTGCTCGAATAGTACAGCACAACTTATGCCAGAGAATGCGCTTACTGTGGATGGTGTTCAATATGAAAGTTCTGTAACCGCAGCTATGGCCGATGCGCCAAGTTTTAATTTTGAACAGTATTTGCAACATCAAGGTTCAGCTGAGTTAGCGCTTTATATGATAGAAGAATATACCAGTGAAAATATTGAATTAGTGGAACAGCTAAGTCAAGCATTTAGCATAAACGATGCTAAGAATGTTGATAGTGCTATCCAAGCATTACAGGTTAACGGTAAAATACTTGCGGCAAATAACTTACTGCATTTATGTGAGCATTGGCAAAAATTGCTAAATAATCAAAACTTAGATAACAGTGAACAAATACAAATAATTCTCTTAAGCAAAACCAAACAAGCGGTGCAAGCGATCAGTCAATATGCAGATGCCATCGTTTAGTTTAAGTTTATGGTAGTAATGTTCTTTACATAAATTTATAGGGAGTATCTTGAATAACATTAAGAAAATAAGTTTAACTAACAGCCCATGTGTTAGAAATTGTTGCTTAGATGGCGATGATATTTGTTTGGGTTGTTTTAGGCACATTGATGAGATAGTGGCGTGGCGTAGTTATTCAGAGCAAGATAAGCAGCAGATTGTTGTGTTGAGCCAACAAAGGCGAGACAATAGTGAGGATAAATCTTAGCAATGCATGTTATGTAAGCTATCATGCTTTTGCCCAAGTGCCCAAGCAAGTTAAGTAAATAATCGAATTTTTAAAAGGACTTTTTGTGATTAATAAGAAAACCCTCAAGTCGATGCTCTCCTTTAGCGAGAACCAGCATCCAGGCCCTAGTTTTATCGTTATCTATATTGCTACTTGGCTTGCCTGGCACAATCAATTATTTAGCCATTTCATTAATACTCAGGGTGATTTTTTTACTAAAGTATCAGCCGCTGTGTCCGCAATTGAAGACAATCAATATATTGTCGTGTTGTTGCTTACTTGTTTAATTTTTATTGTTCGTCTTGGCGCGAATTATTTAAGCTTTAAATCTAAGGAGTTGTTAAATTCCGCCGATGATGATTTTGTTAATGCGAGAGACGATCAAAAGTTTGCTAAAAATACTGATATTGCTAATTTAATGGCTGCCCTAACAAAAACTCAACAACAACTGGCTGAGACTAGAGCAAAAGAGAAAAAAGCAGTCTCTGATAAAAATGATGTAATTAAGAAGTTATTGCGTATTCAGCATGAATTAGATGAAGCAAAAGCAGACATTGATATACTGAGTCAAAGTAAAGCTAGTTAACTTTAGCTAATATGGATAAAGGTCTATCTAGTTTTAATTAATGGTAGTGCAGGATGCTTGGACGCTAAAAGTCTAAGCATCTCTAGTAAGGCCTTTCTCGACTGAGCGGATTAAGCGCAATGTTAATCTATGATTCTTCCCTTGCTCAGCTGCTACTTTCTCGGTCAACCTTTTTTTATCGCTTTGCTGAGTTAGTGCCCAGCTAATATGTTCTGCAACCAGTTCACTTACCTCAGACTGTTTATCAGTTAATGCGTTAACAATATTGTCACTATAAGGGGCATTGCCTAATGCCACAGCAATATTACGTAGCCAACTTTCAAAGCCTATACGCCTAATAGGCGAGCCTTGCAATGTGTTAAGAAAGTATTCTTCTGACCAAGCGAATAACTCCAATAAACTGATATCATCGAGATTGTTTCTTGCCTGAAAATCATCCTCAAGACTGAGCTTAGCGTATTTGTTCCATGGGCAAATCAATTGGCAATCATCACAACCATAAATTCGATTACCCATTAATGGCCGTAATTCTTCAGGAATAGCCTCAGGTGATTCAATGGTGAAGTAGGATATACAACGCCGTGCATCAACTGTATAGGGTGCTACTATTGCCTTAGTTGGGCAGATTTTG
>JALJPA010000059.1 GCA_022969215.1 Colwellia sp.
TTAGGCTTGAGGAATTACTAATTATTATACCCAAGCAACCTCAAGATGCAGGATTCAGCTGGAATTAGAAACGTCTTTAGACAAGGCATTGATTGAAGAGAATGGTTATTCCCTTGTCGAAATCAATAACGATGGATAAAACGTTTCTAAACCAGCCCTACGGGGACTATTGAGCAAATCATATTCATTGTTGCGTATGTAATTAAGGGAATAACCATTAATAAAATACGCGCCTTGATTATGAATCGCTCAGCCGTCCTGAAACGAGCATCTTGAAGTAGCTTGGGTATATAGCCACATTTATTTAAATAACGCTAATGACAGTTTTCTCAATAAAGAGTCCAAAATTTAATCGCCTTATTTTAACGGTAAACCGCAACTAACTTGTTGATGGCTCGACTCTATTGGCCAACTTTTGATACCAAAATGATGCCAACAAAATAAATATACCAATGCCCATAAATAAGATAACTTTTTGCCATAGCAAGGCATTGGCAGCGTCAATCATCGCCAGTTTAACTATGCCTAATAATATCAAAGCGAAACTATATTTCACCGTGGTTATACGTCTATCTTTTAGGAATAAAATCATAGCGCCATGAACCGCTAATGCCGGAGCAATTAATAACTCAACCCGATACATTTCAAAGGAATATAACAAGATTACATAGGTAATAGCGGCGATAGAGTGTAAAAACAAATCACCATTGAGTTGTAACTTTTTGCCCAGTTTATTGTGGCTAAATTTGTACTCTTTTTGATACAAGCAGGCCATGATAAATATTACCGGCACTATTACATAACTTGCCTGGGGTAAAATGAGCAGCCAAGCGCCAATAAGCAAGAGTAAATTAACTGTTATGACGAACGTTTCATTTCTTTTTAAATGTTTAGATAGGTTTAAGCTATTAAACGTAACGCCCCAATATATTGCTGCAATAATTACCCCATAAAAAAGGCTATCGGCTTGCGAGCCAACAAGGTTAGGGATAGCAAAACCAAGGGTTACTATTCCCCAACTACAAATGAATTGGTATATATGAGCAGAGTCTTTTCGGTTTAATAAATAGGCCAAAGCGTAATAACTCGAAAAACCAACTAGTACAACAATACTATTTATTAGTGATAACTCGCCAATAGCACTGACAAATGCCACACTTGCCAGGCCAGTTAATACTTGGGTCTCTTTAACTAGTAAGGGGTGATTTACCTTGCGGGCTAACAATAAAGCGATTAATGGTGAAAGCCATAAAAACATCAATGACTCTTCTTCAAAGCGGCGAATAACCGAGCCAAGCCAACAAATAGGAATGAACATATAGAACAGAACTCTTATGCCCTCGGCAAGCTTTATCATTGCGCTATCTGCTTGATATTTTCTATAGAAAGCGGACCATAACCAAAGTTGTATAAAGGCAGATACTAAGGCTACTTTTGCAAAGAGTGGCAGCATGATAAAGCGATAGCTATCAACCATCAATGCCCCTTCATAGACATAAAATAGTGGCACTATAATAAGTATCGCCGCAAATATTTCTATTGCTACTTGCTGGCAGCTTCTCGCTCTAAATAATAATGCCAGCTGCACAAAAATGACTATGGTTCCTGTCCAGTTTCCTAACCAGATATCAGCACTGACAATAAGCAAAGTAGTTAAGAAAACCGCTTCTAGCAATTGTAAAAATGGCTTCACTATCTCTTTCGTCAGCCCATCAAATACTGCGCTGTTGTTGATCAATCTTTGCCATATAGCAATAATTGCGACAATCATCAGTGATAACACCCAGCCATCTACCGATTTAAGTGCTGGTAGTGGGAAGTATATTGCTAACGCAGACAATGAATATAAAAGTGCTACTGCCGTTAATATTTGTCCTTGGTTTAAGGACGTTGAAAAGTTATATCGACGACCAATCGACAGCAATAATATTCCTTCTACGGCCCAAGCTATTCCCCAATAGGCATCACTAATGGCACTTACTACAGTAAGCACACTCCATAAAGCAGCAAGCAAGATGAAAAAATGTGTTAACTCACGTTTTATTTTATAAAACATTAAACTTGCCATTATCGCAATCAAAGTATTAACCGCAAAATTAACGCTTATTTGCCTAGTAAATAGCTCTGATGCTTGCAGAAATATTAATGTAGTAGTGCCAACTGTCGCAGCCAGAAAAATTAAACTTTGACGGCTTGATGTGCTTTCTTTAAGCAAGGAAACGGAGGCATAAGCAAAAAACAGCAGATAAAATAGATTAATCAGCCAAGCTGAAATATGAATACTATCTACTTCCGTAAGCCACTCAAGGCAGACAAGAGTAAAAGCTAAGCTTAGGTGGGCAAGCCATGGCCCAACATGTTTATAAGATAGAATTAAACTGCTACCAACAACAAAGGCGAGAGATAATAAATAATAAAATGGTTCAATATTAACGACATTTGACAGCATAGGCATAGTGGCAATGCCTATTACACCTAAAGCAGCGACAACCTTGGTATCTAGCCACAATGCCAGTGTGTGACAAAGCAAGGCGATGGCTAGGTATAAAATCAACACCGCGACATTGGGTATTAGGCCGTAGACACTACCTGAAAAGTAAACGGTACTATAAGACAGTAATATTCCTAAGGTAACTATGGCTGTGGCAAACTCACCAAAACGGGTCTTTATTTTTAGACCTATGCCTAGTCCCATCACTAATATTGCCGCAATGCACATTAGTAGCGATTTATAGCCCGCCCCTAACTGATCAATAAGCAGCTGCATTAAATAACCAAAGCCCGCAAGTGTTAAACCGATGCCGACCATAGTGAGGATGAATATTCCTAACATACCTCGAGCTTTATAGGACTGATAAACTTGAGTAACCGGTGAGAGCCAGTCGAACAAAGAAGATAATATGGTTTGAAAAAATAGCGTGAAAAATGTTGGTACGCTAAATAGTGATATTTTAGCTTGCTGGCTTGACGGATTGTATTCATCAGCAATATTCGGTTCAGAAGAAGTACCTTTAAGAACAGCTGTTTTAGCAGCCACTTCTCTAGAGACAGTAAGGTGAGAAACAATACCCGGTACACCTGCTGCATTACTCTCTTCAACTTGAGTAACTTCTTGGTGTTGTTGCTCAACTTGCCTCTTATCTTGAGCCAGCAAGTTATTCAAGCGATTCTCAACTGCACCAAGTCGTTGGCTAAATTGAAGTTTAACAAGCGCTAACTCTGATCTTAACGCTTTAACTTCTTCATTCATTATTACATCCTGTAATTTTCATTTGAATTTGTACTTGAATTCTTAAACTATCCACTCCGGTTAAGATAATGCGATAAGCAATTGACTACAATAACTAATACCAATTTCATTAAATTATTGCTCACTTGTGCTGGTTAAAATAAGCCATTTCCGCGTTACTCTCAATCCCAATAGCGAGCTATCACTCAATTGAGCGCCTTGCCATGATGTATATTTCCTATGCACAACAAGATCACAAACTTAATGAAACTGGTATAAATTAACTTTTAGTCGACTACTTTAATCTGCCATTAATAGGGGTAAAGAGTAGGATAAAGATAAATGTACCCATCTCCCCTGACTAAAGCACTTACTGGAACACTGGCTCGAATGAGTTGGCCTGCACAATATTGCTCAACCTAGTAGTTAAGTCACCTTGTAAAGCATCAAAAAGAAAGTTACCCATACTGATGCGCTTAACACCCAATAATTTTAAAGTATCAAAATCAGCTAAATCAGGCATGCACATAACGTTCACCGGCAAAGTAGTGCTATTGACCACAGCTTTAATCGCCTCAGTTTGCACAATACAAGGCACAAATAAACCATCAGCGCCGGCAGCTTGATATAACTTAGCACGCTTTTGTGTTGCTTCAACCGCATTCGCTACGCCAAGTAAAAAAGTATCGGTTCTGACATTGATAAAGATGGCAATATTGTCTTTTAGTAACTGGCTAGTTATCGCAGCAAGATACGTGGCAAAGTTATTTTCATTAATTAATGTTCGCTCTTCATTGGTTTTACTTACTTTGCTGTCTTCGATATTAATACCAACAACACCTACTTCTGCCAGTGCTTTAATATAACCCGCGGTTATTTGCGGGTTGTCACTAAAACCCGCTTCAATATCAACACTAAGAGGCAATTCACTGCAAGCAGCAATACGCTTTACAATAAAAAGTAATTCTTCAAAGGCCATATGCTCACCATCGGCATAACCAAGCATACTCGCTATTGCTGCACTTGAGGTGCCAATAGCATTAAAGCCAAGTTTTTCGGCAGTTTTGGCACTGGCAACATCCCAAACATTGCAAAGTAGTAGTGGTGTCGCTTGTTGATGTAGTGAGGTGAATAGTGTGTTGTTCATAATTTTATCTCTATCGTTTCTTGCAATAAATCTGTTGTAATAAGTAAGACGCTTTAACTAGGCCGCCGCTATTTGTTAAAGCAATTGTGCGGCTTGTTATCCCTATTAACCAACGATAAAACCCGACCAGTACTATAAGCTATGCTTATAGTACCTTTTAAAGTAAATACTAATTCCCTCCTCGTTTACCTCAGAAAAACTCTGCTTAATGATGTTTAGTTTGATGCTGTTTATTCGCCCGCACAGTGTGCTTAGGTGCTTGTCTGGTCGAGTGCCTTGTTGCTTGTTTTGATGATTTCTTCGACGATTGCTTCGGTAAGGACTTTGACACAGGGTGTTTATAAACTGACTTCGATTGATACGACTTACTTTGCTTGGCTTGGTGATGTACCGCTTGGCTATTCACTGCTGAGTTAAGATGTGGCTGTTTATGTGCCACGTAATGTTTCTTATTCGAATGATGTACTGTTTTTTTAACCTGCTTTTTACTGTAAACCTTATTACTTCTGGTATGAGTAACGTGGGTATTAGTACCTTTCACATTACTACTTCGAGCATTAGTACTTCTAACATGACTACTGTGAACCGCTTTATTACGGTGAGCATTGCTACTGCGCACGACTTTATTGCGATGAATACTAGGGCGCGTGTCGTAATACTTTTGTTTTAATCGTCCACTACTGTAAGCAACACCACGTCTATGTTGAGGTTGATGGCTCCAACGTTTTGCATGATTACTAATAACTATTTTATTTCTTGGGTGATAACCATGGCGATTATAGTGATTAACCACTACATGGCGGTTATGCCAATGAAAGGCACTAAAGAAAAAATGACTGCTGATATGAATGCCAGTGCCCCAATAAAAATGACCATGATGCGCAGCATAATAATGCGGGTTATACCAATAAACCGGCGGATAGTGTGACCAATGCCAACGGCCATAAACCACGCGAGTATCATAATAAGGTACATAAATAATTTCGGGCTGTGCTGGCTCTATGATAATAACTTGCTGTTCTTTTATCACCTGAACATTATCCATATTGGCCAAACTACCTGCTTGCTCAGCCTGCTGCCTTAAAGTTTGAATAGAGGCCAGTACTCTGGCTTCATCTTGTAAAAAAGCATCACCGAGTTTTTGCATCCAAGTAAGGTCTTCACTCAATTTAGCCATGACTTGCGGAAAGGCTAATAGTGCCTTAATACTGGCATCCCAATCTTTAGTTGCTGAATTATTATGTACTTGCTCTATCGTTAAGGTCGAATGCTTGTTGAGCCAACGCTCAGCCTCAATCACTTCTATGGGATAAGTCGAGGCAATGAGGATATGAGTGAGTAAGGTATCTGGGTATAAGGCAATAGGTGCTAGCGTTTGCGCAAGCTCTGCTTCAGAAAGTGACAATTCTTGCTGTTCTTGAGCTTCTTGAGCTAAAACTGCAGTAGAAAACATCAGGGTTGAGCATAGAGTAGTTACCAGCAACAAGAACACTATAACGCCAGGTATTAACGCTCCTTGCTGTAACTCACTTTGTTTTAACTCAGTTAGCAATGGGGGTTGATGAATGTGCATAAGCTTACCTTTATTCATTGTTAATCTTATTGCATAGAATAAACCTCCTTAGCTGAACCAATGCTGAACAAGTATCAAAAGGTGCATGGAATAACTTGATCAAACTGACAACCTCATTGGTATTGTCGAAGCTTGCTTATCAGTTTGTTCATTCATCCAACTATCTGGAATTAAAATGATTTCCTTTATTTATGGTCTACAATTAGTGCTGTTTAGCTCCTTTAAAGGGAATGGGCTTTCTTATTTATGATTAGAAGACTATAAGGAATAACTAGTGCACTCATCTCTATTTATAAAATACGGTGGCTTTAGCTCGATTCATAACTTGATTGAGAATTTTTATGAAAAGCTGCTCGATTCAAAAGTCGTCGGTTCATATTTTAAAAACAGTAATATGGCAACACTGATCGAGCACCAAAGTCACTTCATATCATCATTATTGGGTGGGCCAATATCCTTTACTGATGAGCATCTACAAGCTGTGCACTGCCATTTAAATATAAAGGAAGAAGTGTGGCATGAAGTTATGACTTTATTAGAGCTGGCTTTAGTAGAATTCGAAATGGAAAGAGTTGATTTAGATATGATTCTAAATAAACTTTCGGCGAAAAAAGGAATGTTTTTATGCAGTCAACCATAATGGCTAATCAGAGTGAATTTGCCTCGTTCAACTTATTAAAGCAGCCAATCGCTTTATTTTCAGCAGTTAAAAAACAGCTGATTTTCAAAAATGAAAGCTTCGATAAACTTTATAAGACAAGTGGCTTAGCTACATCACCAGGCTGCAACAAAGCGCTAGAAAGGAAACTATTAGATGAATTAGATTGCATCTATCAAGGCACCACTGAGTCTCATTTATTCAATATAGAAGTAGAAAGTAATCGAAAAAAATACATCTATGAACATAATGCCTATAAAAAGAAAAACTTTATTGTCGTTCAAGCACATGATGTTACCGAACTAAAAAAAACTCAGTACCTATTAAATAGTTCAAATTCTATGCTCGAAAAGTATAGTAATGAAATGTTTATGTTAGCCCACACGGACCCACTCACAAAAACGGCTAACCGACGCGCATTATTTGCCAAATTTGACGAATTAAAAAATGCTAACACTAGGTTAGAATGTTCAATAAGCATACTTGATATTGACTACTTCAAAAAATTTAATGATAGCTATGGCCATGAGTTTGGTGATTATGTTTTAGAAATTTTTTGTCAACATATACAGAAACTGATAAGCCCAAGATCATTCTTTGCTCGTATCGGTGGCGAGGAGTTTTGTCTCATTCAAGAACAAAGTGATAAAGAGGATAGTACTAATAAAATCCAAAGTATTTTAGAGTCAATAAAGGATATGCAATTAAAATCACCCACTGAGAATAAAGCCAATATATCTTTTAGTGCCGGGGTGGCTGAATATGGAATCGATGGCATGACACTTGACGTATTACTTAATAATGCAGATAAAGCGCTGTATTATGCTAAACAAAATGGCCGTTCATGTGTGATCCCTTTTTCTACTGACTTATTTGAAAAACGAGCCGATATTATTTATGCGAAAGATGTTGCTAGAAGCAACAGATAAGTAATGTAAAAAGAGTATGTCAGTTAAATTTTATTCACTAGTAAAGGTAATTTTAAATTTCGCGCCACCTAGTTTGTCAGAGCGACTGATATGTAAGTCGCCTTGATAACTTGCCACTAAATCACGCACTATCGCCAAGCCAACACCGTGACCGTCTTGGTAGGTATCAGCACGAACACCTCGCTCTAGTATTTGGCTGATTTTCTGCGGATTTATACCGACACCATCATCTTCAATGCAAATAACTAAGGCATCACCTTGCTGGCTCACCGTTAGAAAAATGGTGTTTTTTGCGGCTTTATAGGCGTTATCCAATAAGTTACCCAACAACTCAAGAAAATCAGCTTCATCACCTTTAAAGGTAAGTTTATTCGTTACCTTGACGATGACTTTTTTATCTCGGTCATGATAGATTTTAGCTAAGGTATTAAGCAACTTATCTAGCACGGGTTTGACTTCAAAACCTAAAAACCAAGAAGAATGTCCGGCACTTTGTGCACGTTTTAATTGATGGTCAATGGTCGAATTTATGCGATTTATTTGCTCTTGGTTTACCACTGAGATATCCCGTTGCGCTTGCAATACCGCCAGCGGTGTTTTCAAACTATGGGCAAGATCAGATAAGGCGTTACGGTAACGTTGTCTTTGTTTTTGCTCTGTGGCTAATAATTGATTTAATTGTGTTGTTAGCTTAGCTAACTCTTTAGGATATATGCTGGTTAGCTTTTCTGCTTTGCCCTGCTCAACCGCTTTTATTTCATTTTCTAGGGTAGATAAAGGTTTTAAGGTCCACATCAGCCAGACAAGTTGCAGCAACAATATAATGACCATTAAAATTGCTAAACCAAACCAAAGTTGCTGTTTAAAGTCGCTAATGAACAGTAGAAAGGTTTGTTTATCTTTAATGATATGAACCGTCATTGGGAAGCTGTGTTCACCCTCACTAAAACTTACTGCATAGCTATAAATAAACAAAGATAAGCCATTGAGTTCAATACTGGTAAAGAGCTTATCTCCCGTTACTAGCGTTGCTAATTTCTCAGGTAATTTATTGGGTAAGTTTAACGTAAGCAAAGATTGCGATCGCCATAAGGTAGTGCTTTTTCTATCTAACTTGTTCTCTTGCTGTGAGATAAAAGCATATAAACCTGAGCCACTGACATTAAACTGATTTTCGATTAATACTTCTGGCATGATCAGCTGAGCTTGTTCGACTTCGGCCACCGCCAAAATGGAATAGCTGTAGGCACTTAATTCATTTTCGATGCTAAGTACCATGTGTTTTTCAAATGACTTCATGATGATAAAAGCAACGGCTGGCAATATAACAATAACCATCGCCAATAAGCTCACCATCAAACGTACTTTAAGCGAATTAAAGAAAGAGCTTAAGAAAGCGCTTAAAGAACTTTTAGCAAAAAATGTAATGAATCGCAGCAAGAAAATACCTAGGCAGTAAAGTTAATTAAACGATAGCCTTGGCCACGTTTAGTTTCAATGAAGTTATGCTTAGCTTCAGGATCAAGTTTTTTTCGCAAACGCCTGATAAATACCTCGATGACATTAGAGTCTAAATCAAAGTCTTGATCGTAAATATGCTCAGTTAAGGTGGTTTTAGACACCACTTCCCCGACATGCAGCATCAGATATTTAAACAACTTAAATTCATGGGCGCTTAGGCTAATACTTACCTGTTCAACTAATACTTCCGAGGTAGTGGTGTCTAAACTAAATGGGCCATTGTTAATGGTTGAACTCGCTTTACCGGCGCTGCGTCTGATTAACGCATTTAAGCGCGAGCTGAGTTCTTCTACATGAAAAGGTTTAGTGAGGTAATCATCTGCGCCTGCATCCAAGCCAGCAACTTTATCTTGCCAGCGATCACGGGCTGTAAGAATTAAAATGGGGAAATTTCGCCCTTTTTCTCTTAAGGTTTTAACCACAGTTGTGCCATCTATTTTAGGTAAACCTAAATCAATAACAGCAATGTCATAGTCATATTCCAACCCTTGAAATAAAGCAATTTCACCATCAGCAGCGACATCGACCGAGTAGTTTTGCAAAACTAATTGTTGTTGAAGCTCTTGCTGCAAGGCTTTATCGTCTTCAACTAAAAGTAAACGCATAGCAATTTTTTCCTTCGAGCTAGTTCTTCAGGTCAATTTTTTAACTTAATTATTTTCTATCTTACCGGTTTTAGCGTTGACCTTTTTTGAGACCACTTGGCCATTAGGCTTAATAATTTTGACTTTATAGCCGGCATTGTTTTTTTGTTTATTAACTTTTAATACCTTGCCGCCATACTTATTTTGTACTAACTTCGCCGCCTGTTTTGAGCTAGTGACCTTTTTATTACCTTGTTTGTCAGCCTGCTTTTCTGCCGACCAGGCATCGCTAGCACTCAGTGTCAGCACACTCATAAACAACGTTAATAAAAAAACTCTTAATTTCATCTCAAATCCTAATGCAGATAAACCTATATAACACTCAGTGTAAAAGAATGCATGACGCAAATAAACCAAGATTGCCTTAATGATACAAATTACTAGCTGAACAAAGCATGAACACCTTGATAGTGCCTGTTCAGGATGTTTAAAGCTGTTCAGCTTGAGTTCATTTTACTTGCGCTTTAATAGGGTTAAATCTACACAGAAGGATTTAATGATGAACAATTTTATCAAACAGTTATCTTGCAGAGTTACAACAAAAGTTATATCAAGAGTGACATTAACAAAAACATCAAGATACTTATCAGCAGCAACCGCTGAGTTATCACCTATCGTATCAACCAGCCTACAGTTAAGCTTAATGTTAACTTTGATGTTAATAACACTACCAAGCTTTGCTGAACAAGTTGACGATATAAATGTCTCCGAAACAAAAACTGCAATGCAAAGCTACTCTATCGGGCAATCAGCAAACGTCACTAACAAGGCATCAACAGATAAAATGATGCAAGAAATCAAACAAAGAATACTTCTGAACGATAGCGACCAAGCACAAAATAAAGCATTCGCCAGCACGCGTCATGAAGTCATCAATCAAAAAAACCAACAAGCTCGCAAACAAATTTCAGCCAGTTTATTTAAGACAAGGGCTGAAATACCAAGTGTTAACACTGGTAGAAGTTTCAGTGACGGCAATTTTGTTATTTATGAAGGCTACTCACAGTTAATAGAAGATTTTGATAGCGACGGTTATTATCAAACCTTTAGCGTTACCTTTGATGCCGATTTAATCACGTATAGCCCTTATGATGAAGCGGCGGTTTATGCCGAGTTATATTTAAGTGAAAACGGCGGCCCTTGGCAGCACTATTACACTACCGACAGCTTTGTCATTTATGGGGAGAGCCCTGATGATACCTTTGAAGTTTATAGCACTTTAGCGCAAGGCTTTAATCCTAATCATTACGATGTGTTGATCGATCTTTATGAAGTTGGCTCCCCCAATATTGTCGCTTCTTACAGTAGTGATGACAGTAATAGCTTATATGCCTTACCCTTAGAGAGTAGTGATTATGATGTCGAGTATATTGAATATTACGAAGAAACACATATTTATGGTGGTAGTTATTCTCTAGCGGCTTTATTAATCATGATACTGACTGTACTGCTACGTAAGATAAGCTTTGTCAGAAAATATTCACCAAAAATTAAACTTTATTAACTCAACTGAGTTGATTTAAGTCGAGTGAAGCAGGGCTTTGTCCTGCTTTATTCTATTTAAAGCTTGGTGATTTTACTGGTTATAACTTCAGTATCAATGTTTACATTATAACGATGCACTCTATCATCAAGTAACTTGTTAATTGCCACTAATAATTCATCTAATTTTAATGGTTTAGCACAAACGTCATCAATACCACTTTGTAAATAATCATCGATGTTACCAGCGGCAATATCCGCAGTAAGCGCGATAATTGGGATGTCGGCTTTACTCGATGACAAAGCTCTTATGGTACGTGATGCCTCCATGCCATCCATAATAGGCATACGAATGTCCATAAGTATTAAATCAATGTTTTCGGCCTGAAGTTTTGCCACCGCTACTTCACCATTTTCAGCCAAAATAACCTTATGAGTAAGATCAGTTAATACCTTAGTAATTATTTTTTGCAAAACTGGGGTATCTTCGGCAACCAAGATATTCAATGAGCGTGCAGCACTCCAACGGCCTTTAACTTTATTATCATCACTCTGGATAAGGGGCTTTTTATTTGCTAAAAAAGGTAGAGTAAAGAAGAATTTACTACCCAGGCCAGCAACACTTTGCACTCCTATACTGCCACCCATCAATTCCACCAATTGTTTACTAATAGAAAGACCGAGCCCTGTACCACCAT
Organism: Colwellia sp.; assembly: GCA_022969215.1. GTDB lineage: Bacteria > Pseudomonadota > Gammaproteobacteria > Enterobacterales > Alteromonadaceae > Colwellia. The sequence continues at coordinate 11,882 of JALJPA010000059.1, forward strand.
AAGTGCGCGAAGTGGAATCATCTGCCTGAATAAAGGGCTGGAACAATTTATTTTGTACTTGTTCATCAAGACCAATGCCCGTATCCATCACGGCAATGTAAAGTGTCCTGTCTTGCGCCTCTGCCTGATTGTTACTATCTTCAAGCGTTACCGTGACACTAATAGTGCCTTTTTCGGTGAATTTAATTGCGTTAGAAATCAAGTTAGCGATAATTTGACCAATACGTATTTGATCGCCATACATACCTTCAGGTACGTTTGCTGCAATATTCATTTCACATTCAAGCCCTTTACTGGCTGTTTTTGCAGCATATATATCTACAGTGTCTTTTATCAAGGTGATTAAACTGAAATCTCGTTGCTCTATGGTCATTTTACCCGCGTCAAGTTTGGATTGATCGAGAATTTCACTGAGGATGTACAATAAATTATCCGCCGACTTATTAATGTTCCTGCCCCAGCTTAGTTGTTCGGCCGTTAATTTACTTTCGGTGAGTAACTCTGTCATACCAATAATACCCGCTAATGGCGTGCGTATTTCATGGCTCATAGCAGCAATAAATCGTCCTTTGGTTTTAGTGGCGAGCTTTTCTTTTTCTTGCACACTTATAAGAGAATCTAGGGTGTTATTTATGGTTTTAGCCAAATAGCCAAACTCATCATCTCGGCCGTCATCGACCCGAAAATTAAAATCTCCGTCGGCAACGATACGTGCGCCATCAACTAGAGCAGCCACCGCCGATAAAATATTGCGGCTGGTGATATACAATAAACTTATCGCCATCAGAAAAGTAATTAGAGTGATCAGCTGCAAAGCCTGCTTATAGTCATCAACGGGGGCGATAATATCTTGCATGGGCGCTACTGCTATAATGCTCCAATCCATGGCTTTGTTGACACCAAATTCAGCCATATCGGCAAAGCCGGCCATCACTTCTTCGCCAAGGTGATCGGTATAAATAATACTGCCAACCTCTCCCTGAGAAGCAAACTTTTGCAGTAAGTTTTTTTCAACAAAAAGATCAGGGAAAAAATCGAGTAATTGAACCTTTGGATCGGCCGTGACAATAACGTGACCATCATTATTTACCAGATAGACATATTTATTGCCAATAACACGTTCATCAAAATCCGCCACTATCTTCTTTATGGTATCTAAATTAATTTCAACCAATAATGTTTTGATAACGACTTCATTACTGTCATCGGTAATCGGCGTTAAAAAGGCAAGGCCAGGTCCATTATCCAGCTGCAATATATTAGAAACAAAGATGTCACCTTGCTGTGCCTTTTGGCTATCAGAAAATAAGCTTTTTAACTCTGGGTAGAGTTCTAACACGTGTTTACCTTGTTCATTTTGTGCACCAGAGCTGGCAATCACAATACCTTGAGGATTGATGACATCGATATCATCTAGATAAGGTGTTTCCTGGATAACTTCAGTAAGGTATTGAATTATACTTGGAACATCACTACCTTCAAGCACGTCAGCTTGTGATAATACCCGTACATCATGTTCCCGCTGAGTAAAGTAACGATCGATATCAGCACCAACCAAAAATGCTTTTTCCTGAAGATTGCTCTGTAAGGTATTAATTAACATTACAGAAGCGCTATTGGTTGAATAGTAATATAGAAAAATGAGTGGTAACAACGACAGTACAAACGCTATACCAATAAATTTGCTGGTTAAGCGCTTATGAAAAGGGATGTGCTTGATTCTCATGCCTTGTCCTTGCAAATAAATTATTACCTTATGTATAGAAAAGGATAGCTTAATTATTTGCAAGTAGAGCTATTTATTAGCTTCAATACTTTAATGAAAAAGCGCTGCGCAGCCGTTTACTTAGCACTCCTTAGCAAAAGCGATGGCTTTGGAAGCTAAGTGTAAGCAAGCACTAACTTGTCCATAAATTTAAATAATAACTTATTCATGGCTAAGGTATTGTAAGCAACAATCAACTCAGCAGGTTGGACAAAATGGTGCTGTTCAATATCAGCAAAATCCCCTGCTGAGACCTCAATTAGTTCATAAACTGATGCCGAGGTAAATTCTAAGTGACACTGAAAACCATAAACTAAAGCTGAATATTCTACAATTTGCCTAGGACAGCCGGCACTTGTCGCCAGTACTTTACTGTCAGCAGTTAAACCGGGCATATCGTTGTGCCAATGACCAACAACTTGTTGATGTTTAAAGTGAGCAAGTTTCGTATGCTCAATGCCCTGTTCGCTTAAATCTATCGGGAAGTAACCAATTTCCTTATCAGGGCTTTTTACAAATTTTGCCCCGAGCGCTTCACCAATTAGCTGTGCCCCTAAACACACGCCAACAATCGCTTTACCACTTTCAATACAAGCGCGAATAAAGGCAACTTCCTTATCGACATTAAAATAATGGCACTGCTCTGGTGTTGTATCTGGACTTTGTGGACCACCTAGAATGATCAATATATCAATAACTTTAATGTCTTCAGGCAATGATTGACCTAAATAAATTTTGCTACTAGACGCTTGATAACTGTTATCTGTTACCCAGTTCATAAATGCCCCTGGTCCTTCGTATGCTTCATGTATTATAAAATGGACTCTCATCTGCTCTCCGGTGAAAAATTGACTAACTAAGTCTCTATGCTAGCATTGTCTTAAGTCACTCAATATCGACATTAAGACATAAAACCATGACAACCCGCCACAACAAGTCAGCTAATGTATTAATCAATGAGCAAGCGAATTCTCAAGTAGTCGCTAGGGTGGAGAAAATGCCAAAAGACTATTTAGATAAGTGGCATAAACACCCTTGGCACCAGCTTGTTTTCCCCTTCGAAGGCATACTGCAAACCAAGGTTGCTGATAACCAATATGTCATTCCCCATACTGGCATGTTATTTATCCCGGCGAACACAAACCATGAATCATTTGTTATGACTGATACCAAGTTCATTGGTATTTACCTAAACCCTGAGAGTGATATCCACTACCCACAAAGAACCCAAGCAATATCCGTTACGCCATTTTTAAGAGAGCTTATCCTACATATAAAGCAGTTAGCTGCTTGCTCGAATACTGCCAAAGGTGAAATAAAAAATTTGCTTAAGGTACTTAGCGATCAGATATGTGCTGGCGATAGCTACAGTATGACGCTACTGCTACCAAGCGATAGGCGGTTAATGGTTATATTTAAAGCGCTTATGTTGCAGCCGCAACGAGATACCACACTGGCAGATTGGGCGAAAGAAGTCGGTGCGTCACAGCGGACATTATCAAGACTATTCATCAAAGAGCTAGGTATGTCATTCCCGCTTTGGCGTCAGCACCTCAGACTAGTGTCATCACTGGGTCTACTTGCAGCTAACCTTTCCGTGCAAGAAGTCGCCTTCAATGTTGGCTATAACTCAGATTCATCCTTCATATATGCTTTTAAAAGCTTATTTAGCCAAACACCTCAACAGTATCGCCGTAGCGGCTTTAAACTCAGCTCTCGAATTAAGGCAATTTCTGAGAGCTGATAACCGAAGGGTTATACTCAGTAACCTGGCTTTACCATTGACGTTTACGGCAGGGTTAACTTTAAATAAATTGAACTGTTATTTATCTACAGCTCTGTTCTTATAGCCCTAAGCTGTGTAACAATTTCGCTTAGTCATCATTTTAGTTAATCGATGACTAATCGATTCAGAAGCGAGTGATATTAGACCACAATATTAACTTATATATGCTGCTTAACAAACTTATCAATTGCCTCTAATGCTTTAGCTCGATTGTTAGCATTACTTAGGTTGTGATTGCCATTCTCTAATTCAATAAAAGTCACCTGCTTATCAGCATCCTTCATTTCATCAAACATATCTTCCGATTGATAAAATGGCACAACCATATCGTGCTCGCCGTGTATTAACAGCACTGGCGCGGTAATATTGTTAATAGCATTTATCGGTGATATTTTTTCGAGGTGATCTTCTTCTAAATTACCATTAGAGATAACCTTATCCCAATAAGAAACCACCCAATGATTACTACCATGCTTGCGTCGATCAGCGCTAAGCATGCTTGGGATATCTGCAACACCATTAATAGAGACCACGCACTTATAAATTTCCGGCGTAAAAGTAGCTCCCGCTAGTGCAGCATAACCTCCGTAGCTTGCACCAACGATACAAACACGTTCTGCGTCTATCTTGCCTTGTTTTGCTAATGCCTTAATAGTATCCGTTAAATCATCTTGCATTTTACGGCCCCACTCTCCTCGCCCTTTCTGTAAGTGATTTGAGCCAAAACCTGATGATCCTCTAAACTGTGGCTGAATAACCAGATAACCTTGATTAGCAAAGTATTGCGCCAACCAATCAAACTGTATTTTATCGTAAGATTCCGGGCCGCCATGGGGTAGCATAATGGCAGGAAGGTTTTCTACAGCCTTACCTTTGGGTAAGGTTAATAAGGTAGGAATAGTTAAGCCATCACGTGCTTGAAAAGATGTCGCTTGTACATCATTAACATACTCAGCTGTAATTTTAGGACGAGCATTAGTCAGTAGATCCAATTTACCATTTTGGTAACGAATAAACTGACCAGAATTACCCGTTCCTGTCATATGAAAGATAATTGTCGACCAATCCGGAGTATAATCGCTTATGGTCAAAGCATTACCAGGTAATGCCGCCGCCATACCGCGCATACGCTTATTTAGTTTGTCATCAAAAAATTCATAAGTGGGCTTAAAGCCAGAATAGCGAACACCATAAACCACGCGATTAATATCGGTTAATACGGTTTCCACATCACGGTCTTTGTGGCTAAATAGCGGTTTTGAAATGGTACCGTCTTTCAGCAAAATTGTATGATAAGCCCAGCGACCATGTGAGTCATCTTGCCTTATCATCACTAAGCTTTTCCTGTCTGGAGTGACACCAACAAATGAGACATGGCGAATGTCCGTTTCTTCTTTAAATATTTTTACCCAGCTATCATCAAGCCAGGCTTCAAGGCTATGCAGGTTTTTATCATTATTAAAGCGTTCACGCGCAAGAAGTTCGCCACTATCATTAACAAAATAATCAATGGTATCTGAAGTCCCCCTCTTATGCCTGCGAGGTTTTTTCTTTTTAGTCAGGTCTACTTTAAGCAAATTATAGCGAGACTCAGTTTGCCAAGCAGGCATATAAGCATACTGACCATCAGCCGATACACCAACAACACCACCTAAGAAAGTTTGTCCTTTATAAATACCATAGCCAGCAGTCATCAATTGGTGAATATTGCCCGTATCAAGGTTAAATGAAAAAGCGACGCTAATATCATGACGTCCTCGATAACCAAATAAACGAGAATTTTTTGAAGCGACTAAGATCAAGCGATTATCATCAATAAAATAAACATTATCAGGGTCAATTTCATCAATGGTTGCCGCTCTGATGATATTACCTTTAATAAGGTCGAGCACCACTAACATATCACGGCCATTTTGTGTCAGGCGATAAGCTAGTTTAGTTGCTGAAGGAGAAATAACCACCATGCTCTTTTCAGGCAGTTTGGCATAATCCGCGTAGGTTAACTCGAACGAGTTTCCTGGATTGGTAAAAAATAGCGCGACAAGCCCCAAGACAAAATAACAGAGTCTCATGTGTTTTCCTTAACATAAATCGTTTAAAAATAAGGACAAGAGCGTACAGAATTGAAAAAATAAGTAAAGTGTTTTGCGGGTAATCTTCACTTCCATTGAATCACCGAAAATAGGCTGCTGTGTTTAACCGCTTACTACATTTTCAAGCTAGCCAAAGTTAAGAGGGATTAGTTAAATACCTCAATTGAAAAAGTTATAACTTTTGTAAGGGCAAGTAAGTCACTGCCGTTTCTTGCCGCAACGGCGAGACCAAACTGCAAGGTTAACAGGTAATTAGCCATTGCTTTAACATCAGCGTCCTCACATATATTGCCTGCCTTTTTTTCTTTCTCAAAAAAATCATGCAAAAACGATAAGGTTTGTTGGTTTATTCCTTGAACTTCGTAGGAGGTTTGCTCAGGTAAACAAGATCCCGCAATTTCAGACGTGCTAAGGCAAATAAAACAGCCCTTAGGTAATACAGGGTCTGTCAACATCTTGGCAATGGAGAGCAAATAATTTTCCACTCGCTCTTTTAAGCACTGTTCAGTAACTAACAAGTGCTCTGAATGATATGAGCCATGCTTAGTCAAATAAAAACCCAGAGCTTGATTAAATAGCGTCTCTTTATTACCGAATGCTGCATATAGGCTAGGTTTATTAATTCCCATAGCCGTAGTTAAATCGGTTAATGAAGTGCCCGGATAACCATTTTTCCAAAAAACTAACATGGCTTTTTCCAGAGCGAACTCTTTATCAAAACTGCGATGACGACCTGCTGCCATAAATATTTCCAAAATAAACAAACCTTAAATTATATTTGCAATTGTGTACCGATAGGTATAGATTGTCAACATCAGTACCGATCGGTACAGAATTGGTTTTATACTTAACTATTATAAGGAAGACAAGATGAATGATTTAACAGCCAAGGTTGCAGTGGTAACAGGTGGTAATAGCGGTATTGGTTATGCGACGGCAAAACAGTTTAAAGAAGCCGGTGCTCAGGTAATAATCACCGGCAGAGATGCCGATAAAGTGGCTACAGCAGCTTTTGAACTAGGCGTAACTGGCATAGTGGCTGATGTAATTAACTTAACAGCCATTGATAGACTCGTCGAACAAGTAAAAACTGACTTTGGCAAGATAGATATATTATTCGTTAATGCCGGAATATTTAACCCAGCTCCGCTAGGTCAAACTTCTGAAGAGATGTTTGATAATCAAATGGGTATTAACTTTAAAGGCGCTGTCTTTACCATTGAGAAGTTTTTGCCACTTATTAATGATGGCGGCTCAATCATTAACCTCTCTTCTATTAATGCTTATACCGGTATGCCAAATACGGCAATTTATGCAGCCTCGAAAGCAGCATTAAATTCATATACTCGTACTGCGGCAACAGAATTAGCTCCACGAAAAATAAGAGTTAATGCTGTTAATCCAGGTCCAGTTTACACCCCTATATTTGCTAAAACGGGCATGCCTGAAGAGCAACTAAAAGAGTTTTCCGCCGCGATTGAAAGTCGAATACCACTTAAACGATTTGGACAGCCAGAAGATATTGCTAAATTGGTATCCTTTTTAGCCTCTGACGATGCTTCGTTTATTACTGGCTCAGAATACAATATTGATGGCGGCATCAACGTGAATCCAATTATCTCATAAAACACAAAACATAAATCAATCGACAGATACTTAGCTTAATAGGTCTAAGTATCTGCTTTATAAAGTCCACAAATCCCTTAGTTAAATTTACTTATACTTAAAAATGTGGCAAAAAAGCCAAGTCCCTTTTTACTCCCAGCAAAGTAACTCCACTTCTCCCGTTCTGGATGAGCCAATTAAGATATATTTAACTAGTCAGATGCGCTATGTTATCCGGCTATAAGCCCTAAAGCTGGCATTAATATTCTTCGATAAATTACTTAACAATGGATTTCATAGTAGATGAAAGATCTTACTCAAGGTTCAATCCCTAAACATTTAATTAACATGGCGTTGCCCATGATGATAGGCATGTTTATTCAGACGTTATATTTCATCGTTGATTTATATTTCGTTGGTAAGTTAGGAGCGGCGGCCTTAGCTGGATTGAGCTTGGCGGGTAATGCCATGTTTTTAATCTTCGCGCTCACCCAAATACTCAATGTCAGCACCGCGGCACTTATCTCTCATGCCGTAGGCGCAAAAGACAAAGAAGATGCTAACTTAACGTTCAACCAATCTATGATGTTATCTACGGTCACTGGCGGAGTGGTTTGTATTGTTGGCTACTTAGGGGCCGAGGTTTACCTTAATTTAATATCACAAGACGTAGCCACGGTGCAGATGGGCTTAGCTTATCTTCACTGGTTTATTCCCTGTATGGCATTGCAGTTTGTTATGGTGTCGATTAGCGCGGCATTGCGTGGTACTGGTATTGTTAAACCGACTATGATTATTCAAACGCTTTCTATTTTAGTTAACATTATACTGTCACCGATATTAATTGCCGGCTGGGGCTCTGGTTATGCCATGGGTATTGCTGGTGCTGGTTTTGCTAGCTCAATATCGGTTATCTTTGCCGTCATTCTTTTATGTTATTACTTTAAAACAGCAGAGAAATACGTCAGCGTCGACTTTTCCCTTTGGCAAGTTGATACAGCGCGCATAAAAAAACTACTCGCTATTGGCCTACCCGCAGGTGGCGAGTTCTTTTTAATGTTTGTTTATATGGCCACTATTTATTGGTTAATTCAACCCTTTGGCGCCGATGCACAAGCTGGATTTGGCCTAGGATCGCGGATAATGCAATCGTTATTTTTACCGGCCATGGCTATTGCCTTTGCCGCACCAGCGATTGCTGGACAAAACTTTGGCGCCCAAAATTATCAGCGAGTGAGAGAAACCTATACTTGGTCTGCCATTATGACTTGCTCACTGATGGCAATTCTCACTTTAACCTGTTTAAGCCAAGCCGAATTTCTGGTGCAAGGCTTTTCTGATGAACCAGAAGTACTGTTAGTGAGTGTGATGTTTTTGCAAATTATTTGCTGGAACTTTGTGCCATCTGGCATAGTTTTTACTTGTTCGGGTATGTTTCAATCCCTCGGTAATACCATGCCAGCATTAATTAGCACCGCGACTCGCTTAATCACCTTTATTCTCCCTGCCCTGTGGTTATCTCATCAAGATGATTTTCAGATAGAACAACTTTGGTATGTCTCTGTAACGACAGTGTGTATTCAAGCATCGGTGAGTTTTTACTTGTTAAAAAGAGAGTTTAAAAAGCGTTTGCCATATGCTGATTTATCAAGCGATAATTTAGTAAATGAAAGTTTATAGCGCGATAACTTGTCAAAGGACAGTTACCATAGCCTTGAGAAAACTGAAGCTATCGGCTAGCTAGAGCGCTAAGTTGCTATGTAAATGATCAAAGTAACCATAATTCATACATTATGGTTACTAAAAAAACTGAAGCCCGGGAACCTTTATTACGGCAAGCTAGGAGTACGGTCATTTTCTAGTCACCCTCACTACCCCCCATTGAGAACGACTTCCTGCTAAATATATTTACGGAATAACAAAGCAATGACGAATTATAGTGTTGATGCTGTTACTTTCGATGCCGGTAATTTAAAGGAAGGTATTTCGTGGAAAGTACTTCCCTTGACTGAGTTTTATTCCCTTTTCTTTCACAAAGCTAAAATACGTTATTAATAAAGCACTTTACAAAATAGTACAGTCGAACTATTATAAAAGAACAGTCGTACTATTTTACTTTTAGATATAAGATGGATACTTGATATGAAGTTTAGTTACTTTAACAATGCCGGTTCAAAATTTGGTTTAACTTCCATAGCACGAGGGATCACCGGAGCCATTAGCACACTTGCCCCTAGTTTTAGTTCCTTTGTCGGCGAAAATATATTGATGAAACCTTATAGTCGACGTAAGTATGATTTTGAAAAAATCAAGCCAGACAAAGAACTAAACTTGCAAACATCAATGGGGATTGCGCACGTTAACCTTTTTGGCTCAGGTAGCCAGGTAATTATCGTCAGTCACGGTTGGGGCGATACCAGTAAAAGTTTTCAAGAAATGATCGTTTCATTAACCCAGCAAGGTTATATTGTTGCCGCTATTGATCATATTGGTCATGGCAGATCATCGGGTAGCAAATCACACTTACTTAGTTTTATCGAAACCCTTGAATTACTTGTAGAGCACTTTAATGAAGAGCGGGTCGCAGTTAACGCTATTATTGGACATTCGATGGGGGCAATTGCAACATTAAACCTGCCAAGTTACCTCCTAGAAAATAAAAAAATAATTCTAATCGCTTCACCGATTAATTTCTTTGAATTAATGTTTGAGAAAGTAGAGCAAGCGGGTATTTCAAGAAAGCTACTGTCGCGAGTACTGGAAAACATCAGTCATAAACATGGTAAAACATGGCAGCAATTAACCACAGAAAGTAACAGAGATAAATTAGCGTTAGACATTACTTTTATTCATGACCGTCAAGATAGGTATGCACCGTTCGCCGACGTTGCACAGTTTTTACAACAAGAAAAAACCACCTTAATTGAAACAGAAGGTCTTGGTCATAGAAGGATTTTAAGCGATACTAACGTTATTAATAATATTACTCAAATGTTGTCTATTACCAAGTCCAATAATTTTCTAGCCGCTCAGCGAGAATTAAAAGGTTTTTAGGCAAGGCATTGGTTGCCGAGAATGTTTATTCAGGAGAATATGCTCCTGCATTCTCTAATAAACTACATCCGTGTACTGGCTTGTCAAAATCAATAACGATTCAGACAAGCCTTTTACTTTCTTATTAGGTATGAGCACCATGGGAGCTTCTTGGTAAGAGAATAACCGCACAAAGTTAATGGAGTTGGTATAAATGAACAAAGGCGAACGTACCCGTTTAGCAATACTCAAACAAAGCATAATATATAGCAGCCAGTATGGTCTTGCCGACATCACTATAGGCACGGTTTCTAAATTATGCGACTTATCAAGAACGGGTGTTATTTCACACTTTGAAAATAAAGAAGATATGCAAATCGCTATATTGGAATATGGTGAAGCATTATTTAAAGAGCGCGTAATCAAACCCGCCTGGCGTGAAGATCCATTAGAACATTTAGTTACCCTAATAGAAAACTGGGCCGACTGGACCAGTGAAATGTTTAAAGAGCACCAAGTAAGCTGCCCTTTTATCAAGGCCGTGGTGGAATTTCAAAACAGGCCCACATCAAAAGTCAGAACCTTTACTATTGAACAACAAAACAGATTGATCAGCTACCTTACTCATAGAGTTCAGCGTTGTGCGGAACAAAACAAATTGACAGCAGAAATTGAAAGCGTGGCCATTGCTTATGAACTTTATAGCTTATATTTAGGCCATGCAATTACTCAACATACGGCGCCAATGACGGCCTCTAATACTTTATTTAAAAATAGTGTCTCTAGACTGCTAAAACAATATCAGGTTTAGGTTTAGGCAGCAATTAATTTACTTATAAAAGCAAAAACACCAAGCCCTTCGCAGTGAGAACATCCTCTAATTTGAACGTTTATTCCCCTATAAAAAATATCAATGTCCGGCTGAGCAAGCACTTTGTTAGAACATTTCGACTTAACTACCTATACTCAAAAAAGGTGGTCAAAGTGAGTAAGCTCATGGCAAAGTTGTTACTAATATTGCTTTCATTAATAACATTTAGCGCCTACAGCTGCCAGCTTGATATACGCTTACAGCACTACTCACCTGAATCTACTAAAAGCACAAGTAATGACTGGTTCGGTATCGATATAGACTTAACTGAAGCACTATTAAATGAAGTGCAATGTAATTTTAATATATTAGAAATACCTTGGGCAAGAGCTTTATTGATGCTTGCTACTGGTGAAATCGATATCTTAATTAACGTATCTAAAACTCATGAAAGAGAGCAGCTTTATTATTTTATCGGACCCATTCGTAATGAAGAAATCGTCTTTGCTACTTATAAAAGCTTAAATTATAACTTAACTAAAATTGATGACATCCTAGGGCTAGACAAACCGATAGCCATACAGCGCAATGCCTATTATGGTGAAGCATTACAGCGCATTATTAATAATGAAAAGTACAAAGAATTATTTGTTCATGTTCCCAGTAATGAGATCAAATTAAAGTTGCTAAAACGCGGTAGGATAAGTGGCTTTTTAGAAGCAAAGCGCAATGTTATTCATGGTATTAATAATGATAAAATATTTGCGGGTGTTTGGTTCCCAGCTTTAATATTTCATAAAAACCCTGTCTATTTTGCCTTAAGCAAAAAGTCCATAAGTGTGGAGTTTAAGCAGAGAATTTCCACTGGCTTTGAGCGTTTAGTTGCCCAAGGAAAAGTTAAAGCAATAGTTCTGAAGCATCAGTAATCTAAACACTCAGCAGTGTTTAGAAAATTAGCATTATCTACAACATGCATTAAACATAAACTAGCCAGCTGCATAAGTGAGTGGTTAACACTAAGAATAATTTAATATTAAAGCGAAATTGTTTTTTTATCTTCGCCTTCTGCTTGGTTAATCACACACTCGAGAATAGCTTGCCATAAATCATTGGGACTATAGGGTTTAGCGATAAAACCATCCATGCCAGCATCAAGGCACTTGCTCCGTTCTAACTCGACATCACTTGCAGTGATGGCAATAATAATCGTATGCCGTTGGTAATTTTTTTCTAACTTTCGTATTTCTCTGGTTGCAGAAAGACCATCCATTACCGGCATATGACAATCCATTAAAACTACATCAAAATGCTCTTGTTGCCAAAGTTCCAGGGCTTGCTTGCCATCATTAGCCGTTGATACGCGGCTAGCACCCCCTGCCATCATATTGGCGCACACTTTGCGGTTTATTTTTGAGTCATCAACAACCAATA
>JALJPA010000006.1 GCA_022969215.1 Colwellia sp.
ATTGTTAGCGAAGGTTTAAAATCCATTGCTGCCGGTATGAATCCAATGGATCTTAAACGTGGTATCGACAAAGCCGTTATTGCTGCTGTTGCCGCATTGAAAGAGAACTCTACACCAGTAACTGACAACAAAGCGATTGAGCAAGTAGGTACTATTTCTGCTAACTCTGATGAAACTGTTGGTCAAATCATTGCTACTGCAATGGATAAAGTTGGCACTGAAGGTGTTATTACGGTTGAAGAAGGTCAAGCCTTAACTGACGAATTAGACGTTGTTGAAGGTATGCAATTCGACCGTGGTTACTTATCTCCTTATTTCATTAACAACCAAGAAAATGGCAGTGTTGAATTAGAAAACCCTTTCATTCTTTTAGTTGATAAGAAAGTATCTAACATTCGTGAATTATTAACGACGCTTGAAGGCGTTGCTAAATCAGGTAAGCCATTATTAATTATTGCTGAAGATGTTGAAGGCGAAGCCTTAGCTACTTTAGTAGTTAACAACATGCGCGGTATTGTTAAAGTTGCTGCGGTTAAAGCGCCTGGTTTTGGCGACCGTCGTAAAGCTATGTTGCAAGATGTTGCCACCTTAACTGGCGGTACGGTAATTTCTGAAGAAATCGGTATGGAGCTTGAGAAAACAACGTTAGAAGATTTAGGTCAAGCTAAACGTGTAGTTATCTCTAAAGATACCACCATTATTATTGATGGTATTGGTGAAGAAGCCGACATTAAAGCACGTGTTAGCCAAATTCGTGGTCAAATTGAAGATTCATCTTCAGATTATGATAAAGAAAAACTACAAGAGCGCTTAGCTAAATTAGCTGGCGGTGTTGCGGTAATTAAAATCGGTGCGGCTACTGAAATGGAAATGAAAGAGAAGAAGTTCCGTGTTGAAGATGCATTGCATGCAACGCGTGCTGCAGTCGAAGAAGGTGTTGTTGCCGGTGGTGGTGTTGCCTTAGTTCGCGCTGCGATAGCGATTAAAGATTTAGAAGGTGCTAACGAAGACCAAACTCACGGTATTAACGTTGCTATCCGCGCTATGGAAGCGCCACTTCGTCAAATCGTAGCTAACTGTGGTGATGAGCCATCAGTAGTGCTTAACGAAGTACGTAATGGTACAGGTAACTTCGGTTACAATGCGGGTAACAGCACTTACGGTGATATGATCGAGATGGGTATTTTGGACCCAACTAAAGTAACACGTAGTGCTCTACAGTTTGCTGCATCAATTGCTGGTTTAATGTTAACTACTGAAGCTATGATCACTGATGCTCCTCAAGAGTCATCTTCTGCTATGCCTGATATGGGCGGCATGGGTGGTATGGGCGGCATGGGCGGCATGATGTAATTTATGCTTGTCTAAATTGTTAATTTCATCGTTGCTTTATAGTTTGTTTAAGAAAAACTAAACGTCACCATAAAGCGCATTGAACTCAACCGTTTATCCTGCGCATAAAACATTTTATTGTTTATAGCACATACTTGAATAAGTTAATAAAAGCTCGCTTCGGCGGGCTTTTTTGTTATTAGAAACAGCTAAATGAATAGTTCGTTTAAGAAACACTTAACGTGTTTATCCTACCTACTTGATTAAGTCGAGATAAGTAAGCAGAATTATGATGAAAATTAAGTCTTTTAATCACTTATAATGGCTGATGATGTTGTTTTAAAAGCGAAAGTTATACTACTTACCTGAAGTGGAGTCTTGTTTACATAAGATAACGTTAAGGTAACATTGTTTCTCGGAATTTAATTGATTGTATTTATATACTTAACTTACGATTTAAGTCAGTATTGAAGTGTTAATACATATTTCTAGGATTGAAAAATGAAGAAAAATATTAGTTTAACCTTTGCCTTATTTAGCAGCTTATTGGTAAGCGCTTGTGTGACTGTCCCCCTTGATCCACAAGTGAATAAAAATCAATTGGCCATATCAAGTGTTCGAGATATTCCTATTTCTTATTCTGCGGGCAGCCAGTTTTCTTTAGCACCGAAATATGTAGAAGAAACTTCATTAAAGGCTGAGCAAACGCAAGCTGTATATAAGCTTTATGCCGATGCCATCATTGCCAATTTAACTAGTCATGGTTTTAAAAATACTATTGATAGTACTAACTCTGCTTTTCATGTCGGTTTTGGCGTTGCCTTAGCCAGTGACTTATCTGATCAAACCATCAATGATAAATTTGGTATTACCCCTGGTTTACCGGGTAATGATGACTTGAAAAAAGGTAGCTTTTTGATTTACATCGAAGATGCTCGCACAGGCAAAAAAGTATGGCGTGGTGCCGTACAGGGCTTTGCACATGAAGATGCTAATGAAGCCGAACGAAAGCACCGTACCGCAGCGATTGTTAGTCGTGTGATGAAACAATTTTACGCTACAAATTAACACATAGAAGTATCAAATTGACACAGCTTACCAAGCAAATTTTTGTTTTACTTAAGTTACAATATTAGTTGAGGGACAACATATGAAACAATCTATTTTAATGGTTACACTATTAACTTCGGTTTTATTACTAGCACCGAGCGCCTTTGCGGCAAGTAGTGAAGTAACCTGGACTGATTATAAAAGCTATCGTGATATTGATGCCGGTAATGAAAACCGTAAGTCATTTAGAGAACGTACCTTTAGGGATTTTGAAAAACACTTTGCAAAATTAGCCGCAACTTTACCAGAAGGGCAAGTACTTAAAATTGATGTGACTGATGTCGATTTAGCTGGCGATACTAATGCTGCAGGCATACACAGAACGCGTATTGTTAAGCAGATATATATGCCGCGAATGAACTTTTCCTACCAATTGCTTGATGGCGATGGCAAGGTGATTCAAGCAGATGAGGTTGTGGTAAAAGATATGAACTTTATGTCAGGTAACAGCTTAAAGTATCGTAATAAGTCACTAGGTTATGAGAAGAAAATGCTCGATGACTGGTTTGACAAGGCTTTTAAAGAATTAATAGTCAAAAAATAGTAGTCCATTTATAAACTCAATAAAAGTCACTTCGGTGACTTTTTTATTGCCGCAAATTCTATGTTATGACAAGTAATTAAGTTATTATCTTTGCATGTTACTTTATGTTATCGCAAGGAAATGGCGCAATGAAGCCCGCCCAATACACTACTATTTTATATCCATCTCCCTTAATTCTTATCACTCTATTATTTATACTCCTTATCAGTCCAAATGCATTGAGCGCTCAGTCGCCAAGTAACAGTGGTGAAGAACTATCGATTAAAAGCATGCTCGACAGCAAGAAAAAGTCGCATCAAAGCTTAGAGAAATATGATTACTCCGAGGAGTATGATGTTCCACAAGATGAATATGAACGCGGTCAACCTCGTAGTGCTATTTCTGGTTATTTACAAGCTATGCGTGCTGGAGACTTAGCTTTAGCGACAAATTATCTGGATTACCGTAACTTGTCAGAAAAAACCCTTAGCGTTGGTAAAGAAGAGTTAGCAAGACAATTAGGTG
The DNA here is from genome assembly GCA_022969215.1 of Colwellia sp. Taxonomy (GTDB): domain Bacteria; phylum Pseudomonadota; class Gammaproteobacteria; order Enterobacterales; family Alteromonadaceae; genus Colwellia. The sequence continues at coordinate 3,491 of JALJPA010000006.1, forward strand.
TAGTATTAAATCGTACATTATGGATTGATTTAAATAGTATTAGTACCTTAAAAGAAGGACTGAAAAATGACAACCTACCCTCGTATAGGGAGTTGGTAGGGCAGGTTGATTACCAAGATAATAACATCGATATTTTATTGCAGCGTATTCCTCGTGCGACAGATAAAGTTAGAATTTGGAAAATATCCAATGCCACGGTAGAGAAAATTCCACGTTTATTTAAGCGATATTCATATTCGCCTTTGGGAGAGTTCCTCGCTAAAAAATTACCCGCTATAGACCTCTTTGGTGTCATGCTCTGGCAATGGTTATATTTCTCCTTGATGATGTTGATATATTACTTAGTCGCTAAAGTCTTTACTTGGCTGACAGCCTTTAGTATCAAGCGTGTTTACCATAAAGTGTCAAATGACGTTTTAAGGTTTATTAAAGAGCCGGTAGCATTATTAATCGCAGTGATTTTTGCGCGCAGTTTTCGTGATGAAGCGAATGTCACTATTGCCGTTAGAGCTGTGACTGAAGGCAGTACCCTGCTAATTATTGCTTGGTGCTGGGTCTGTTTTCGTTTTATTGATTTAATGAAAATTATACTGGCTGAGAAATTTATTGCTCAAGATAAACCCCTAGCCGTGTACTTGCTAAGGCCTGCAGGCACAGTAATAAAGATCATTATATTTAGCATTGCCGCTTTGAATTGGCTGGAAAACCTTGGTTTTAATGCTTCTACCTTATTGGCTGGTTTAGGTATTGGTGGTTTAGCTATTGCGTTAGCCGCGCAAAAAACAGTAGAAAATATCATTGGTGCTATTACTTTGTACACTTCTGCGCCAATTAAAATTGGCGATTTTTGCCGTTTTGGCAACAGTTTTGGTGTTGTTGAAGAGATAGGTTTACGTTCGACTAGAATTCGAACGTTAGATCGAAGTGTCATCTACGTTGCCAATGCCAAGTTTATTGATATGAACCTTGAAAACTACTCAGAACGTGAAAAAATAGCCTTTAGACCTAAGATATTCTTAGCACCTAATACGCGTAAAGAAAACCTTGAGGCTGTACTAGAAGCAATCAGGGCTATGCTCAGCGATAATGAAATGATAGCAGCATCACCGCAACGTACCCATTTTAAAGCGTATACCATCTATGGTTTAGAATTAGATATTTTGGCTTATGTTAAAACCACCGACTTCGATGTCTTTCTTGATGAAATTAATCAACTCAATTTGAATATACTTGCTTTATTGAATGAGCATGATTGTAAGGTACAAGTCATGGCAGAGAGAGTTACTGAGTAATTGACGAGATTAAGTCGTTTTACTAACTTAAGCAGAGTTCTTGCTTAAGTTAGTAAAAATGTAATCAATCAGGTTATTGGTTTTTTATAACTCAGGTTATTGATTATAACTTTGCTCAAAATTGGCTAATACCGTGTACAACTGCTCTATCTTTTTAACCAAGGCTATTAATTGCCCTTGGTCTTTACTTTCTTGCCACTTCAAAAGGTCATCAGCAATTTCTTCAATGTAGGGTTGGAAGGTGTTAGCAGTACTTTTAAAGCTAGCATCGGCAGTAAAAATAGCTTTAAAACTGGCTTTCTTCTGCTCACGCAAATTGGCTAGGGTGGCATCAGCCGTTAAAGATCTTTTTAAGATAACTGAAATATTTTCAATAAGTTGTTGTTCAATTGCTTTTGTCATAATACTTCTTACTTTGAGGGCTTTTCTTAATTGCGGCAATTATGCCAGATTGATTGGGGTTTTGTTAGCTTGACCGGCAATTTCTCTTACCAATTTGGGCATCATAAAGCCGGGTAAACTAGCGAGCATCTCTTTAACTATTGCTACGGCATCGGCCTCGTCGACATCAAAATGAGCAGCGCCTTGCACAGCATCAAAAAGGTGCAAATAGTACGGCTGAATGCCAGCATCAAACAAAGTCTCACTTAAGTTACATAAGACTTTAGCATCATCATTTACCCCACGTAACAAGACACTTTGGTTAAAGAGTGGTATCCGTGCTGCCCGTAGCGGTTCAACTGCCGCTATTAACTCATCATTAATTTCATTAGGGTGATTGATATGCAAGACTATAGTGGCTTTTAAGCGTGAATCTTTTAACAGTGCAACTAGACTTGCGGTAATACGATTAGGTATCACCACAGGCAAGCGGCTATGAAGTCGTAAACGTGTCACATGGGGAATTTGTTCTATTTTCCCAACCAGCCAAGCCAAGTGATTGTCGTTAGCCATTAATGGGTCGCCACCACTAAAAATTACTTCACTGATTTCATTATGAGCAGCAATATAATCTAAAGCACTTTGCCAGCGTTTTTTATTGGGGCTGTTATCTTGATAAGGGAAATGGCGGCGAAAGCAATAACGACAATTAATGGCACAGGCTGATTTTACTATCATCAATACCCGATTTTTGTACTTATGCAATAAACCTTCTGCGACAGTATCATGTTCATTTAAAGGATCAGCAGAGTAGCCATCGGTGAGTGAAAATTCCTCAGACAGCGGCATAACTTGTTTGAGTAGTGGATCGTTAAAATCACCTTTTTTCATGCGCTTAATAAATGACAGCGGCACACGCACGGGAAATAAACTCCGTGCTTTGAAATGTTGTAAATAGTCATCAGGGGCAATATTAACCAAGGCTAATAGTTGTTCTGGCTCGGTCACTACATCACGTAAGTCTTTTTGCCATGATTTTTCATCACAAAGATGCAAATCGTGATCAATTTGGGTTATTATCTGCGGCAATTCTAATTTCAATTGAACATCTCTCACTAGCTACTGTTGCCATTATAACGGTTATAGACTAGTGGAGATCAAATAAATAACTAAGTAATCAATAAAAGAGCACTCTTATTATGGCTAATTACAGTACCAACCAGTTCAAAGCTGGACTTAAAATCATGCTTGATGGCGAACCTTGTAACATTCTTGAAAATGAATTGGTTAAGCCAGGTAAAGGCCAAGCCTTTAGTCGCGTTAAAATTCGTAAACTAGTTTCAGGTAAGGTGTTAGAGAAAACCTTTAAGTCAGGAGAGACTGTTGAAGGTGCCGACGTAATGGAAGTTGAACTTGCCTATTTATATGCTGATGGTGAATTCTGGCACTTTATGAACAACGAAACTTTTGAGCAAATTGGCGCAGATGAAAAAGCGGTAGCTGATACTATTAAGTGGTTAGTTGAAGGTGACATTTGTACTATTACCTTATGGAATGGCACGCCAATTACTGTCACGCCAGCAAACTTTGTTGAAATAGATATTACAGAAACAGATCCAGGCCTTAAAGGTGATACTGCAGGAACTGGTGGCAAGCCGGCAACCTTAGCAACTGGCGCGGTTGTCCGTGTACCTTTGTTTGTGCAGATTGGTGAAAAAGTGCGCATTGATACACGTTCGGGCGAATATGTATCGCGAGCAAGCAAAGCTTAATAAACTTACTAAGTTAAGCTAAATTAAAGGAATAATGATGTTTTTTAACAAGGTGCTAATGTCAAAGGTAATGCTGTTGACTTGTCTACTTGGCTTTTTAGCGAGTACCTTAAGTACAGATGCCAACGCTAAATATACTAAGCGTAGTGATAAGTGGGAAGCGAGTTTTAAATTACTCAATAACCAAGCTACTGATATCGATGGTCAAAATGGCTCTAAAACCGCTATGGAAAGTGACTATGGTTGGGGTTTTACCCTTGGCTATAATTTGAATCCACATATTTTGTTTAATTTTGACTTGTCTTCATCGACGCCAAGTTATCAGGCTACTTTAATAGATGCTGACGATGGTAGTAGTCATCAAATAAATCATAAAATGGACTTGATAGAAAGTCAGTTTAATGTCATTTATAGTGTTTTTTCTTCACAATTTACTCCGTATATCCAAGCCGGAGCTGGTTGGAGTTTTGTCGATAGCAACATTGCCAAAGGTCCGCCAGGCTCTGTTTGTTGGTGGGATCCGTGGTGGGGTTATGTTTGTGATACTTATCAGAACACTTTTAATGACACTAGATTCTCGTACAATGTTGCTGTCGGTTTTCGTTACGAGTTAGATAACAGTTTATTTTTCCGTGCCAGTTATAAACAAGCGTGGATTGACTTTAGTCATTCAGATGATGCCAGCATTGGTTCTTATCATTTAGAAATAGGGTCAATCTTCTAAATAAGACTAGCACAGAGATACTTACCGATATTATTGATATTCGACCGTTATTTGGTAATTATTCGATAGTAAAAAAACCCAGCAAGCAGTATTACTGTTTACTGGGTTTTTTATTGCTTAGTAAATAATTAGTGGTGTGAATAATTGACAAACTTGTCAGTGAGTTAATGCACTTTCATCTGCTGCTGCCTATACATAAGTCAGTCGCTCAGGTATGGTATTACAATGTTGTAATCTTGTTATTTTATTTGCTTGGGTAGGTCGTGTGAAAGAAAAAGCAACGTCATTTGATATCGCTTATAAGGCAGGGGTTTCTCAATCTACTGTCTCAAGAGCTTTGAGAAATAGCCCATTAGTTAATGAGGCAACACGAGCGAAGATTCAAGCCATTGCCAAAGAGTTAAATTACAAGGTTGATAAAAATGCCAGTAATTTACGTTCCCAACAAAGCGATACCATTGCCTTGTTGTTATTTGCCGATCCCACCAATGATGATTCAGACATAAATCCTTTTTTCTTATCTATGTTAGGCAGTATCACCCGTGCTTGTGCGCAAAAAGGCTATGATTTATTAGTGTCTTTTCAGCAAGCAAGTGATGATTGGCATGCTGACTTTGAAGATAGTAATAAAGCTGATGGTTTAATTTTATTGGGTTATGGTGATTATGTTGACTATGAAGAGAAGTTAATTAAATTACTTGAGCAAGGCACTCACTTTGTTCGTTGGGGAGCTGAAGTTAAAAATTTACCGCTTATTTCGATTGGTTGTGACAACTACCAAGGCGGTATAGAAATGACAGAGCACCTCATCAAAAAAAGGCGTAGAAATATTGCATTTTTAGGAAGTGCCTCAACTCATGCCCCTGAGTTTTTTGACCGCTATAAAGGTCACTGTCAGTCGTTAAAAGATAATGGTCTAGTGGTTAATCAAGCTTTGCAGTTTAACGCGCTATACACCGAAGAAGCAGGCTATCAGGCAGCATGTCAATTAATCGCAAGTGGAGAGTCTTTCGATGCTATTTGTGCGGCATGTGATCTTATTGCCGTTGGCGCAATGCGGGCACTACAAGAGCATGAACTTAAGATCCCTGAACAAGTAGCACTGGTTGGTTTTGATGATATTGCCATTGCCAGTTTTACTTTCCCGCCATTAACTACGGTGAAACAAGATACCCAGTTGGCAGGTGAGTTATTAGTGGGAACTTTACTGGCTTTGATTAGTGGTGAAGAGGCGAAAACCACCTTGATCCCACCTGAGTTAGTTGTTCGAAAATCTTGTGGTAGTTAGCTAGTTAAGTTTTGCTTTAATACAGACTTCATTAATTTAAATAACTTAGAAACTAAAACGGCGCTTACAGCGCCGTTTTTAGTATGTGCAGTTAAGTTATTAGTGGTACTGGTATTAAGCAGTTGCTTCATCTTGATGATTAACCGTTTGCTCTTCCACACCATCTTTAACAAAATACACCGACAATGCCGCTAATATCATTGAGCCACCGGCAAGCATAATGATATAGATGGCTTGATTATCAAATACTGCCGTTAAAATCCAACCAGCAAAAATTCCTGAAACAATTTGCGGAGCGGCAATGGTGAAGTTAAATATGCCCATGTAAACACCGGTTTGTTTCACAGGTAATGATCCTGCCAAAATAGCATAAGGCATTGCTAATATTGCTGCCCAAGCCATACCAATGCCAATCATAGGTAAGAATAATGATACTGCACCTTGTGGTACTGTGATTTCAGTAATGAGTAAGTTTACTAACGTTGGCTCAGAATTTTGGATAAACATAATACTGATATAACCAATGCCACCGGCCAATAGTGATAATGAATAGGTTAATTTACGGCCTATGGTATTGGCAACTTTTGCCATAAAGATAGAAGAAATGGCAGCAAATAATGAATAAGCAGCAAAGATAATACCAACCCAGTCACCGGCCGTGCCTTTTGCTTTGGCTATATGCTCAGGTATGGTGCCAACTGATTCTAAATAAGTCGGGTCAAACCATTTAGCATCAATGCCCCATATATGCTGGGCGATAGCTGGCATGGTATATACCCACATAATAAACAGCGCAAACCACGAGAAAAATTGAACTAAAGCAAGTTGTCTCATAGTTGTTGGCATAGTTTTCATTAGGCCAAAAAACTCGGCTAATTTTTCGCTCAGTGGACGTTCACTATCATTTTTGTCTAATGTCGATAAACCATTAGTACCAGGAGCATATTCTTTGGTTCTAAAAACGGTCCATAATACTGAGCCTAACATCACTGTTGCGCCAATATAAAAAGCCCAAATAACAGAAGGTGCCACTTGGCCAGCGCTAGCGGTATTTTCTAAACCAATAACATTGGTTAATACAAAAGGTAATATGGAACCAAAAACGGCGCCAATATTAATTAAAAACGATTGAATAGAGTAACCTACAGTACGTTGTTGTGCAGGTACCATGTCAGACACTAAGGCACGAAAAGGTTGAAACGCTAAATTAAAAGAGGCGTCCATTAAGGCTAACATCATGGCGCCGAAAAATAGCGGCGTGATAAAGCTCGCTAAGGTGGCTGAATTTGGCATTAATAACATGCCGATTGCTGCGGCAATACCGCCCGCTAGAATATAAGGGTTACGACGACCTAATTTGTTCCAGGTCTTATCTGAAGCTGAGCCGACGATAGGCTGAATGAGCAAGCCCATGATTGGCGCAACTAACCAAAAGAGTGACAATGAGTGTAAGTCAGCGCCTAAATCCGAGAGTATTCTACTGGCATTGGCATTTTGTAAGGCAAAGCCAAATTGCACACCGAGAAAACCAAAACTTACATTCCAAATTTGCCAAAAACTCAAACGTGGTTTTTGCTGGGTATTTTTGTTTTGATTACTCATGTCGCTGGTATCGCTCATTTATAGGCACTCTTATTGTTATGTGTTGCGTTACTTGTTTGAAAAAAAAAGCACATCATTATTTTAAAAAAGCTCAATAATAATGTGCAATACCAATCAGGCAAAAACAAGGTGTGTATTGAAATACCTTTTATGTGCACATGGCCAACAAAGCTAAAACAAGAATTTTAATATACGCAGTTTCTAGGGTAACCACTAGATGTTACATACGTATTCAGTAACGTCTAGTTACCATTTACTGCCTTTGGTTACTTTTGTAAGACAAAAGCAGCGGCTCCGAGCAACCCGGGTTGCTCTTCTGTTATCACGTAAGTGGGTGCTTGCTCGGTGATATAAGCGAGACGCCCTTTGCTTTCAAAACGCGCTCTAAAATCACTGGATTTTAAATAATCAATGAAACGCGGTACTATGCCACCAGCGATATAAACACCACCTTGGCTATTCATTATTAATGCTAAATTACCAGCGAAGCTGCCCAGCACATTACAAAAAAGGGTAAGTGTTTGCTGACAAACATTACAACTGCCGTTAATAGCATTAGTGGTAATGTCTCTGGCTGAAAGCTTATCCTTTACTGTGGTGATTTCTTTACCTTGATTAATAAATAATAACGCCTGATGTATTTGCTCTAAACCATAACCTGACAATAGTTGCTCGTATGAAACGCGTTTTTTTAAGCCCTGAATAAAGTTCATTACTTGTTGCTCGGTTTCATTAACCGCAGCAAAATCAATATGACCACCTTCGCCACTGATACAATGCCATTGGCTCTTTCCTGAAATATTAACAGAGACTAAATTAGCTACGCCTAAACCTGTTCCTGGACCACATACCGAAATAGGTTTACCAGCAACACTTTCACCGCCACCAATTTTTATTTTCTGTTGCTCGGTCAGCAACGGGATGGCCATAGCTATGGCGGTGTAGTCATTAATAAAGCTTAAACTATTAAGTTTTAAAGCCTGTTGAAGTTCTTTTTGGGAAAACTGCCAAGGTAGGTTAGTCATGCTTATTAAGTCTTTATCTACCGGACAAGCAATGGCAAAACAAGCGTTAATCTTACAGCCTGCCAATGCTTTGACCTCAATATAATGAGCAAGTACTTCAGCTAAGCTAGTAAACTTTTTGCATTGATAAGTTTCAATGTCACTTATATTAATGCTCATAGTATCAATGTCCGTGCTATCACCATGATCAGCTTTAGGGTTTGCTGTTGCTTGTGCAATGCGAATATTAGTACCACCAATATCGGCAATAAGGTTAATGGCGTGTTTATTTTTGTTAGATAAATTTGTCTTCATTATTTACTGTATCGTTAAAGTTAAAGGTTGATGCTGCCAAGTAAAAGCGATAGTTAATGTGTTGTCTGTATCTTGCCAAACAGCATTGTTTATCACTTTATTGTTCAAGCTGATTTTATTGGGCACTTGCGCGATATTATGAATAACCAAGGTCATGGTGCGCGCTTGTGGCATACCGTTATAACCCTTGCCGCTATGATTAAGGTTTATGGTCAACTGCTTTTGTTGCTGCTTAGCTGAAAACTGTAATAATTCAAACAATCCTTTTTCAATGGCTTGATAGGTTTTGCCATCATCTTCATACATTTCATAGTTCGCACTAGTGACTGACCTATCAGCATAATAATGTAAGGTTAGCTTGCTGGCGTCATAATCTTGGGTAGATTGAATATCATCAATCATAGGAATAAAGGCACCGGCGCGCACTAGTACTGGTAGTGTCTCTAAACTCGTGGGTAAGTTTATTGTTTGTCCGCCTTGATACTTTTTAGTTGGCTCATTGTCACGGGTGAAGTAATCAAACCAAACCCCGGCAGGTAAGTTAACCGCGACAGAGCTGACATTAGCTGCCACTACCGGGGTTACTAAAAAGGCATCGCCCCACAGGTAACTGCTGGCATTATCAAAGGACGCTAAATAGTTGTCACTTTTAGGGCTACTTTTAAGTGTTTCTTCTAAGTCCTGAGCAAGCTCTTGTTCAAAGAAAAGCGGGCGCATTAACGGCATGCCAGTAGTGCTATTCTGATAAGCAAGGCTGTAATTGTAAGGTAGTAGCTTATATCTTAACTTAATGAATGTTCTTAAAATATCTTGAGTTTGTTTGTCGTGAAAGACAACTTCGGGGGCAATATTATCTTGGGCATGAGGACGATAAATAGGCTGAAAAACGCCATACTGTAACCAACGAATATACATTTCTTGATTAAAGGTCTCGCCACCGGCAAAGCCGCCTAAATCAGAATGGGTATAAGCCATGCCAAGCAAGCTCATCTGTAAGCTCAATTCCACTTGCGGCTTTAAGCCATCCCACGAACGACTAACATCACCGGTCCAAGGGATCATGCCATAACGCTGTGAACCAGCAAAGCCTGAGCGCATTAAAATGAACGGTCTCTGCTCTGGGTCCATCTTAAGTTGATTGTCAAAAACCATTTTGGCCCATTGATGGCCGTAAACATTATGAATAGCGTCAGCATTAACTACGCTGCCATCGCTGAGGGTATGTAATGTATCGCTTGGGTGAACTTCGGGCTCACCTAAGTCTCCCCACCAACCAGTGACGCCTTGTTGGTAAAGCTGGCGGTAAATATCGTTAAACCATTGTTGACCCTTGTCACTAAAGACATCAACTAAACCGGTATTGCCAAAGTAAAAATCAAATTGTTTAGCCTTGCCGTGTGCATCTGTCGCCAATGCTTGTTGCTCAACAGCGTCCTGCCACTTACTGGATGTACTCAGCACAAAGGGTTCGGTGATCAAAATAGTCTTTACGCCTTGCTCTTTAATATCACTTATCATTTTTTCAGGCTCGGGGAAGGCGTTTTTATCCCAAGCTAAATTACCCATATGACCTTTAATATCTTTACCAAACCAATATAAATCTAAGATCAGTGCATCAAGAGGGAAGTCTAAATCGATAAATTTATTTACCGTTGCTCTAACTTCGGCTTCTGAGCGATAACCAAAACGTGAAGCATAATTACCTAAAGACCAGCGCGGTGGTAGGGGTTGCTTGCCGGTAACATCAACATAGTTATTAAGTAGTTTTGGATAACTATCCGCGGAAAAAACGATATAAGCCATACGACCGGCAACAGCAGAAAACTCTAATATGTTTTCTTCCTTTTTAGCTAAATCCATATAACCCTTGGCGGAGTTATCAAATAACACTATGTATTTATTACTCGACATTACTGCGGGGATAGAGAAATTCATTTGCTCTGAATGTGTGGTGTAGCCGTAATGGGCGCGATTATATAAAGGGAAACTATGACCGCGTCTATCCATGCCTAAGACTCGTTCACCACCACCTAGTAATTTTTCGGTGTCATCTAGATAAAAGCGAAATCCTTGCACCGGCAGTTTTTTAGTTATTGTGGTTGCCGTGCTACTGCCGTCAATAGCGGCTATTTCGGTAACTTCATTTACCGTACCGGTAAAAAAACCTTGCTGTTCAGCGATAAGTAACTTGTTCTTTTTATCATTACCTTTTTGGTAATAGCTAATAGAAAAAGGCGACTTGTTGATAACCGCGCTGAGTTTATTCAAGGTAAGTGTTAGCTGCTTGTTATCTTCTTTAATAACAAAGCTACTGTTCACCGCTTGTTCCTTAATGGCAAAAGAGGGCAGTTGGCTAGCAGGAAGTTTTTCTTTATGACTTTGATAGTGTATTGCTATGGCGCCCTCGCCATAAGCATTCAAGGTTACTGTCGCTAAAGTAGTGCTGATAACAACGGTATTACCTGCTAATTTATGGCTTAGGTATTTGTTAGTACTTGCCAACGATTGGCTTGAGATGAACAAGCAAGTTAATACACTTGTTAATAAGTAAGCGGTGCAGTATTTCAAGGTGAATAAACGCAAAACAAAACCCTTAAAGTTGAATGTGGATAGCAGAGTGTTAATGATAATAACCTTAGTCTGTGGTGCGCAACATCTTGAATACGTATGCAAACCGGACTAAGCCCACAATTGTTATTACATACGTATGCATTTTTTGACAAAGCCTATACATACGTATGCAAAGCCTATCAGCTGCGTTTTTAATTGCGTATTCTTATTTGAAAGAATTATTAAGTGCTTGAACAATGGCTGTTGCTAATAACTGTCACTAAACGAGCAAGTATCAGTGTTGGGGTTTTCAAATGAATGAACAAATGTGGTGGCGTGGCGCAGTAATTTATCAAATTTATCCACGTAGCTTCTATGATGCTAATCAAGACGGTATTGGCGATTTGCCGGGAATCATTAGTAAGTTAGATTATATTGCTAGCTTAGGTGTTGATGCTATTTGGATCTCACCTTTTTTCAAATCCCCAATGAAAGATTTTGGTTATGATATTAGCGACTATCGTGATATTGACCCTATCTTTGGTACCCTAGCTGACTTTGATGAGCTGGTGCTGAAAGCGCATGCCCTTGGTATTAAAATAATGATTGATCAGGTGCTTAGTCATACTTCTGATCAACATCAATGGTTTATCGATTCACGTGAAGATCAAAGTAATGATAAAGCTGACTGGTATGTTTGGAGTGATGCCAAAGAAGATGGCACGGCACCAAATAACTGGTTGTCTATTTTTGGTGGTACTGGCTGGACTTGGGATCCTCGTCGTCAGCAATATTACCTACATAATTTTCTCACCAGCCAACCAGACTTAAATTTCCATAATCCTGATGTGCGCCAAGCAGTGTTAGATAATATTGAATTTTGGCTTAAACGTGGTGTTGATGGCTTTCGTCTTGATGCTATTAACTTTTGTTATCATGACGCTCAATTGCGTGATAACCCAGCTAAACCTAAAGAATTACGTACAAGCATAGGTTTTGATGAGAAAAACCCTTACGCTTATCAATATCATTATTACAATAATACTCAAGATGAAAACTTGGGCTTTATGGAAGATATTCGCAGTTTATTGAATAAATATCCTGGAGCAGTGGCCTTAGGTGAAATCTCTTCTGAAGACTCGCTAAAAACTATGGCTGAATATACCCAAGGTGATAGCCGACTACATATGGGTTACAGCTTCGATTTATTAACTGACAATTTTTCAGCCGCTTACATTAAACAAGTGGTAGAAAGTTTAGAGTCGCGTGTATCGGATGGTTGGCCTTGTTGGTCTATTTCAAACCACGATGTACAACGTGTTGTCACCCGCTGGGGCGGATTTAATAGTAAAGATTTTGCTAAAATGCTTTTTGCCATGATCTCATCATTACGTGGCAGTGTTTGTAGTTACCAAGGTGAAGAATTAGGTTTAACCGAAGCTGATATTGCCTTTGAAGATATTCAAGACCCTTACGGCATAACATTTTGGCCACAATTTAGAGGTCGAGATGGTTGTAGAACACCACATCCTTGGCAGCATAACTTAGTTAATGCTGGCTTTAGTGAAGGTAAACCTTGGTTACCAGTTGCAAGTGAGCACTTTGCTAAATCGGTAGATGTACAAGATGAAACGACTGATTCCGTGTTAAATAGTTACCGTCACTTTAATTGCTGGCGCAAGGAGCAACCTGCGTTACGTTACGGTGATATCAAGTTTATTGATACCCCTGAGCCAATATTAGCTTTTGTGCGTCAATACCAAGGTGAACAGCTATTAGTTTGTTTTAATTTTAGTGAGCAAAGTCAAACAGTAGCTTTATCTTCACTAACCCAACAAAGTGATAGCCTAGTTGCGGTATCAGGGCATAAGCTAACAAGTGCAACGATTGCTGATGGCGTATTACAGTTACCGCCTTTTGGTTGCTTTTACTGCAAACTAGAGCAGTAAGCTAACTCAGTAAGTTAAATAGAATAAAGTCAGTCACGTAAATACGGTAAACGCATTAAGAGAACTTCTATGAATTTTATTAGTAAATGTTCGCTACTAGCTGCAATAAGCTTGGCTTGTTTAACATCTCAGACAAGCCAAGCAAGCAATGTTAAGGTTACACCAAAAGTAACTGAAAAATTAACAGCAAAAGCAGTAGAGCTAGCACCTTATCAACAACGTGCCTTTCAAGATGAGGTGTTTTACTTTGTTTTACCGGACCGTTTTTATAATGGTGATAGCAGCAATGATTTAGGCGCTGCCGCCAATGATAAAAAGCGTAGCGTTTCTCGTGGTGGTTTAGATAAAACTCATAAAGGTATGTATCACGGCGGTGATTTAGCCGGCCTTACTGAAAAATTACCTTACCTTGATAATATGGGCGTAAGTGCTATCTGGTTAACGCCGATATTACGTAATCGCGCTATGCAAGCAGGAACTTCAGGTTATCATGGTTATTGGATTCTAGATTTTACTGAAATTGACCCTCACTTGGGTAGTAACGCAGAGCTGAAAAACTTTATCGACCAAGCACACAAGCGCAATATAAAAGTATTTTTTGATATTATCACCAACCATACCGCCGATGTAATTAAGTACCAAGAGTGTCATGGTGCAGACGGTTTAGGTTGGATTGTTGATGACGGTAAAGGTAATGATTGCCCATTTATTTCCTTGGCAGAGCTTGCTCAAGGTAAACATTACACGTCAGTAATTCCAGCGGGCGATGAAACATTAAAATACCCCAAATGGCTTAATGACATGGATGTCTATCACAACCAAGGTGATTCATTTTGGCGTGGCGAAAGCTCAGTGCGTGGTGACTTTGCTGGCCTTGACGACTTATATACTCAAAAAGCCAGTGTTGTTAATGGCATGGTCGATATTTACAAAGATATCATTGATGAATTTAAACCTGACGGCTTTCGTATTGATACGGTTAAACATGTCAACATAGAGTTTTGGCAACAATTCTCACCAGCGTTAATGCAGCATGCTAAAACACAAGGCATAGATAATTTTTTCATGTTTGGTGAGGTTTATAGCTTTGAGCCTGAGTTATTAAGCCGCTTTACCACTGAAGCGAAAATCCCTTCAGTATTAGACTTTGCTTTTCAAGGCGCGATGACAAAAACCTTGGTTGAACAGCAGGGTACAGACGTACTGGCGCAGTTATTTGCTAAAGATCATTTTTATCAGACTGAGCATAAAGACCTTGATCTTAAAAGTATGCGTAACACCAACGCGAATCAATTAGTTAATTTTACTGGTAATCACGACATGGGACGCTTTGCTTATACACTTAAACAAAGTCCTCATAACTATAGCGAGCAAGCGCAAATTCAGCGTAACTTATTGGCTCACGCCATGATGTTCTTTAGTCGTGGTGTACCGGTTATATATTATGGCGATGAGCAAGGTTTTGTTGGTGATGGTGGTGATCAAGCTTCACGCCAAGATATGATGCCTTCTTTGGTTGCCAGTTATAACGATGATGATTTATTAGCAACAGATAATACTACGGCTGATGATAACTTTGATGTTAACCATTTGTTCTATCAAAGCTTTGCTAAATATTCGCAACTCTACCAGCAATACCCAGCGTTACGTTTTGGCGAACAAACGGTTGTTTATTCTCAAAGCAAACCAGGGGTTTTTGCCATTACCCGTCAAATGAAAGCGACAAGAAAAAGCAAGGCGCAAGATTTATTGATAGTGTTTAATACTGCTGATAATACAGAGCGTTTAGATGTTATTACTGAGCAAGCGGATGCTAATAAAACAAAGGCTAAACTAGTTTACCGTTCTGTCAAAGCGAAAAAGGATGGCGAAATAGCACCATTGAGTTTTGCTATTTATCAACTGAAATAGTTAGTAAAAAGGTAATTAGGCAGGAGAACTAAGCCTGCTAAAAAGATATAAAAAAGCGACCTCAAGTAATGTTGAGGTCGCTTTTTCTTTATCCTGTTAACGAAGCACGAATTTGGCTCGCACACTCAGCTAAAACAATCGCGCCAGCGGTAGAAACATTTAAAGAATTACCCATACCGAACATTGGGATGTGTATTTGTTGGTGGCTTAATTGTAAGGCAGCCTCACTAACACCTTTACGCTCATTGCCCAATACTAATACACAGGGAGATGGGTAAGTAACCGTCTTATAATCAACAGACTCATGACACAATTCGACACTATAAATCCCGTAACCTTGCTCTCTTAGTGTTTGTAAGCTCGCAGTGGTGCTATCGCTGTACTCAATGCAAACCCATTTAGCTTCATTACGGGAGGCTTTCTTTAGCTTCTTATCTGAGATAGTCAACTGACCACAGACAATGATTTTTTCAATAGCAAAAGCATCAGCTAAACGAATAAATGAGCCAATATTGTAGCTATTGGTAACATTATCTAATACCACTATTAGAGGCAGCTTAGGCTGACTTAAGTAGTCATCTCGTGTTGGTTTGTTTTCTCTAAGCTCATCTTTACTTAGTTGTATCGATGGCTGTATTGCTGACTGCATGTTATATATCCTGTTACGTGTCTAAATACGACAAATCTTATGGCGCTATTGTACTTGTTGGCAGCGTAATGTTTATGGCATTTTATGACTTTTTTTTTAACCGCTCGATTTATGCGCTAAGCGAGCTATTAGCTATAAAGAATAAGGTTTTAATCCTTGTAGAAAGGTATTAGTCTAAAAATTGGCGTTATATTTTCTATTGAAGTTAATAGGGACATCAATATGAGTAAGTATTCTGCTTAGGTAGCTATAGTTGCTGTTTATTTTCGGTAAAACATTATAATGGCAGCTTGAAACTTAGTTCACTATATATTGTTAACCATAATTGCTTTTTACTCTAAATAACAGGGCCACAAGATGAATACCAAAATATACAAAAGAGTGCTTTTCCTCACTGATAACTTATTAGCGGCTGCTCAACAAAAAAATCAAAAAAGATTTGATGGTTTTTATTTAGAATTAAAGCAACTTTGTGAAGATAATGAAAAGTCGGATAAAGACCATCCAGTACAGTGGGAAACCCTAGCTGACTTTACCGATGACTTAGACTTAGCTGTTACTATTTATCAGCAAGCTTTAGTGAAAGCTGAAGCGATAAACTCTAAAGATTTCCGCTCATCCATTGGTTTTGCAATCGCGGCGCTAAAAGTGGAGTTAGGTGATGAAGCAGGGGCTATTGAGCATTTAGAACAAGCTAAAATCAGTTGTAATAAAATTGCAGATAAAGAATTAAAAGCTGAGATTCATGACTTA
The DNA here is from genome assembly GCA_022969215.1 of Colwellia sp. Classification (GTDB taxonomy): domain Bacteria; phylum Pseudomonadota; class Gammaproteobacteria; order Enterobacterales; family Alteromonadaceae; genus Colwellia. The sequence goes on from JALJPA010000006.1 coordinate 19,681, forward strand.
TTGGAAAAATTAAAAACTTCATAAAAATACATTTAAATAACCTGAACTCGGTTTGAAATGTGTTTAGCTAATTGAAATTATTAGCAAGGTTATTTTGCGCACCTCTAACTTGATAGTTTTTCTTAATTCAAGGCTAATTTACGCGTCAATAGCTGGCCTATTGCAAGTGAATTTAACGCAGAAGTAAGTAAAAACAGCTGCTAGAGAAACATTTGTTAAGCTGAATTCAGGTTAAACAGTAACAGCGTTATGGCGAAGGCAGGTTTGTCTTCTGCCTACGCTTTGCCGATCTTTACCTAAAGCATTCACAGTGTTTTTTATTAATCATTATTGCCTGCCACTATTGCCTATCACAATTCCTATTAACAAAACGTAAGTCATCTCCGTGCCATTAATACTATCTCTACTCTCGTTCATAACTCTCATTTAACCTGCAATTCCAGCTGAAACACACACCTTTATGTACTTGGGTATATAGGCTTTTAGCTTACATTTTCTGACACTTCCACCACATTAACTAAACAGTAAAGTGCATGTACTCATTACAATTAAACGTATAATAGTCACAAGTTTTATCAATAGACATTAACAACAGGTAGGCACATATGCCGATAAAATTGCAAAGTATACTCGGGCTTAGTTTTTTACTTCTTGGTGGCTGTAGTCAACTTCATCATGTTCATATTGGTGATATAGATCAGTCGCAGGGGAGGTTAACGCCATTTACTATTGAGGTAAATGAACTTGGCTTTGATGCAGCTAAAGCCGTAGAAATAGGCGCTGGAGTGGCAAAGTCTGCCTCGACCAGTGAAGATTTGGAGTTTGTCGCTTTAATTTTGGCTATCAGTAATTTTGGTCCTAAAACGGGTAATCCAGTTTACAACGATGCTTATGCTGACCAAGTACTCTCTGAGGTTATTAAAGTATGTCCAAGTAAGAAAATAACGGGATTAACTTCCGTACGCGAAGCAACCAATGTTGGCCCAGTAAGTGGTGAGGTTGTACGTATCAAGGGTTACTGTATTAACTAAATTTTAGGAATTATCATGTTAAAGAACACCATATTATTTTCATTATTAGCACTTTCACTTAGTGGTTGTGTTGGTTTAAATACCGTATCAATGACCCAGATACCAGCAGAAAGAGAGAACAAAATAACTACTGCTTCATCTAGCTGGAATTTTATTGGCATTAACTTTAGTAATGCCTTTGTTGATGAAGCCATTGATAACCTTAAAGCACAATGCCCAACAGGAAAAATTGAAGGGGTATATACCAAGCACCAAACTACCGGCTATTTACTTGTCTTTAAAAGAGAAGTCATCGTCTCCGCTTACTGTAATGAGGTGTAGTGATGAAAAAGCTATTTTCGTTACTTATGGTAGTGATGCTTAGTGCCTGTACTAGCAGTATTCATATGTCACAAGTGGATGTTGGCACTAATAGTCAGCAGGAATTGGCTAGTGGCAAGGTCATAAATATTGAACAGTCACAAAAAATATTTTTAGGTTTTGTTTATGATAGTAATTATGTTGATCAAGCCTATAAACAACTTTTACTGCAATGCCCGAATGGCACCTCAATGATTAACGTAGAGTACTTAACTAATCATGGTTTTCTCAGTTGGACCGATAAAATCCGTATTAAAGCGCTATGCAAACCAGGGTAAGTTATCAAATAAGCTAGCGATATAATTAAGAGCACAGCCTAGTTGAGCCGTATAGAACATACTCGATCTCCTTATCATCGCTAGGCTACTTTTTTGTATAGTGAGTAGTAGCAATTTTATAGCGCTAAATAGGGATTTAATAAGTCATCAATTTGTATAGTCTGCAAGATTGCCATGATGAAGGTCATGGCAATACAACCGTCATTCAATATATGGACCCAGAAAAAATGATTTACTTGGTGGTTGGTGAAGGACAAACTCAATTGCAATGAGTTAACCAGTTAAGCTTAGCTGGGGGGCTTTTGTTAGATAAACATGGAAATATGATGAAGTAAATTTCAGCTTTAAATCTGGCTTGCAGCGATTTAACTTTTGCAAAAAGTAATTCATTAACGGCATTGTTAACTTATCATGCTCATCTTTAAGTTGGCTACCGCTGCTAGCTAAAGGTCACTTGGTGCGTAGTGGAGGTGTTAACATTAATAATTACCTTATGGTTTCTAATCACTAACAAGGGACGTTAGCTCTTATTTAGTATTACTATTCATAAAAAAATTAACCTCATCTAATGCAATAAGATACTCACGTTTAACGTGTTTATTTTCGGCTAACTTATCTAAATCACCAATTAACGTCATGAGTTTCTTATGAGAATGGTGGTTTGTTCTTTTAAAATCCTCTGGTTTTCCTTCGTTAGCGATACGCTCTTTTTTATTCATAGTATGGCTACTCTCTTTGTTTTCAAGCCAAATATCATTAATTAGACGAATGTTGCTCTCATTTTCAATCTTTTCATTAAATGCCATTTGCAGTTCATATTGATTCGTTTTAGGGTCAAATTGATAAGTTTCTTTACTAACGTCCACTTGGTGTTGTTGATCAAGTCCAACCAATGCTTGATTTTTGACTGCTGTACCAATGTTGTAGCTTTCTTTTTTGTCATAGTAATCAGGCCGAGTAAGCTGATAATCGAAATGAGTCGCTACCGTTTTATTTTGGCTTACCCCGGTTAATTTTCCTGATTTGTGGTGCTGGGTGACTTGCTCTAACTCAACCCTAATTTTAGGGGCCAGTTCTCGCCGGTTTCGTGGCTCTCTTGAAAATGAAAATTCTGCATCAAAATCTGCTAGTTTAGAAATGCCAGTACCTAGGGTATTATTTGTTTCGCTGCCAAGTCCTTGATAGCGAGGATCATTGGTGATCATGTTATCGACTAACTCTGCAACCATTGCTCGGCCATCAGTGAATTGTTGAGCAGCGACAGACTCTATATTGCTATAACGTTGCGCTGCCGATGACATACTAGCAAAAGCGCCTTTAAAAATAGCAAAGCCTTGTTGCATTTTTACATCGTCTTTTTTACCAAATGCAGATGTTTTATTTTTACCTTTACTATTGTAACGGCTATCTTCGAGGTTTTTATCTAAGGTGGCTATGTATTGCTGCATTTGTTTTACGTCTTTACCGCCAAAAGTAGACATATCTAATGAGAAATCTATTTCATTAATTCCCGCTTGAGAGTTAAATATAAGCGCTTGTTGGTTTGACTTTTGATCAATGTGGTAACTTAGATCGAGATTGTTTTCTGGGGAGCCAAATTGTTGATTTTCAGTCGTCGAAAAAGACACATCAAAACCCGATAACTGTTGATGATTAAAAGTAGCCAAAAAATCTAGATTAAAATCGGATTGACCTGCGGGAACATATTTACTGAATGAGTTTTGGCTTACCTTAAAAAATTCATCAGCCATTTGCCCAATCCCCGACAATACCTCGGTTAGTGCCTGGTGTTCAGCTTCTGACAAGTCACCCTCAACTTGATAGCTGAGGCCAAAACCATCTACTGTTTTACCCGTGTTTTCGTCATAGCCTTGTGATGAATTAAAGGTGATATTGATAATATCACCTTCCTTAGTTTTTACTGATAGTTCAAAACTGTAGCTATCGTTATCTTCATTATCTGTTCGATTGATACTTTCCATATAAGAACCCAGCGCTCGTTCAACACGCTGTTCACTAGAGGCTAAAAATGATTCTTGCTCATGACCCAATTGCCCTAAACTCGCTAATATATCACTCGTATTGGCGTAAGCTCCGTGAATGTCTTTTACCGATTTATTCAAACGTTTCATTAGCTCATCGCTATTTTCATTATTGAGTAAACCTTCTTGTTGACTGCTTATCACTGTGCGTAAAGCTAATTCTTTGTCTGAATATTTATAATCGAAGACGGTAGGCCCGCTTGATATAGTGATTAGTGCGGAAAATTGTTGGTGAAGTAATTGTTCTACTCTTTCTTCATCAAACTTGCTCAATAGTTCTTGAACCATTTCTGGCGCAATATTTTTAAGTTTATCGGTGAGTGTATGGGGTTGCTGATTGACGGGTTGGGCAAAGGGGATTTTTAAGTCAAATGGGCTGTTTAATACATTGTTAATCATGATTGTCCTTAATCGTAAACCCACGTTAAGTCTATATCGGTAATAAAGCTAAATGCTTTAATTTTAAACAAGAAGGTTTTTTCTTAATGTCCCCTTGAACAATTGCAGTTAGAGGAACAAAGAATAAGAGAGTTTTCCATGTCACAGTGACTATTTTAGAGGTTGGTTTTCATTGGCAATCTATTACAGCTAATATCTCCAATAGCCACAACACGACTAAAAACAGCCGGATAATCGACCGTTGCTAACGTCTGGAATGTGCCTTGAGTTGAAATGGTCAGCCTTTAATTTAATGCCTTATATTTTCTAATGAATATTTTATGTCATGTTACTGAGCCGGCTCAGTAACACTCCTAAAAAACACCAATAAACGTCTATTTAATTGATCTTAATGTAATTTATAGCGTTTTCTAGGATGAGTATTACTGAGCGGGCTTAGTAACATCCTATCTTTTATTAAGTAATTGGTTGCAGTAGTTTCTAATTCTTTGAATTTGTGTGACATTAATGTAAATTAAATTTTAATTATGGAACGGACATTACTGAGCCGGCTCCATAATAAGCTGTTAGGTATACAAGTTATGCCTTGTTTGAATTTTAGTATGTAAAAGGAAATATAAGTTATGGATGCTTTAGGCGAAAATGAATTAAAGAGAAAGTATGTAAGCTACTTTCAAATGTCTAAATATTTGTTTATTTATGGTTTAATTGTATTTGCGTATACTTTGATAATTAGAGATACATCTCCTACTTTCTTAATCTTTGAAATAACTATTTCTAGCTTAAACGTGCTTAGTTTGTTCGTGTTTTTATCTGTTATTTGTGGTGTATTACATTACTTATTAACTGCTAATTCACCGTACAAACATCAAGTTAATAAATTTCTAAGTGCTCTTCCGCAAAAAGAAGTTATTTTTAATTATCAATTTCAGCTATTAATCACACCTCATTTGGTTATTATATTGTTTTTTTTGGTGTAAATGTATACCTAACAAGGCGCTCAAGAGGGAAAAGTTACAGTTGGCTGTTTTCACTCCGTTCAACATTTTAGCCAACTACAAATTTCCCCTTAGCGGGGCGTTAGGTATCAATTCAATTTCATGTATTGGTTATATTAAAAGGTAAATTAATGAACACTAAAAATTTTCCCGTTAATCATCACGATTATTACCATGCTCACGTTTATTTTGAACAAGAAACTCTAATCTTTGCTTCAGATCTATGCAAAGAGGCCGGCGATTTATTCGACTTGCCAGTTGGGAGAATTCACCAAAAAGCTATTGGACCACACCCTAAATGGAGTTGCCAAATAGCTTTTTCATCGAATGAATTTGATCCACTAATTACATTCTTTGAAAAAAAACGTAATGGTTTAACTGTGTTCATTCATGCAGTAACAGGTAATGATTTGCAAGATCATACTGAGTATGCATATTGGTTAGGAAATGCAGTAGAGCTGAATTTATCAATATTTAATACCTAACAAGCGCATTAAGAACGGACACGCAACAGTTGGCTACGTTTCGCTCCGCTACACATTATAGCCAACTATTACTTAGCCGCTTATGCGGGCGTTAGGTATTTTTCATATGGAGTGCCAAGTTGAATAATCCATTTCATTTGTCTTTTGTTGTTCCTAAGTTACATTTAGCGGAAGAGTTTTATGTCAATTTTCTTGGCTGTAAAAAAGGTAGGGATACTGGTAAATGGATAGACATTATCTTTTTTGGGCATCAACTAACTATTCATCAAGAAACAGAAAACATGAGTGCACAATCCATAGATCATTTTGGTGTTATTTTAGAAAAAGCAGAATGGTTGTCCATCGCTCAAAAAGTAGAAGTTGAGGGTATTCCGTTTGTTCTTTCGCCTAATGAAAAAACAAATGATGATAATAGTGAATCAGGTAAATTTATTATCAAGGATCCCGCAAGTAATTTGATAGAGTTTAAATTTTATAAAAAGTCACCCGTAAATATGGTGCCGTAAACACCTAACAAGATGTTAAATAATGATAAATTTAGTTGGTTGGCTCCGCTCCGCTTCACATTTTAGCCAACTACAATTTGCCCTTTAACAGGGCGTTATGTGTACGGCAGCTCGAATGTTGCAGCTACCGCATAGCTTATTCGTTAATGTTGTCCTATCTGATAAGTTCCGGCTTCAAAACCAAAAGATTTAGCTAGACGAATCCAAGAGTTAATTTGCATAATCGCTAATGTTAAATTAGCAATTTCATCTTGGCTAAAATATTGACTGAGGTTGTCAAATGCTTGCTGTCTATATTTATTTGATTCATCATTGAGTAGCGTGACAGATTCAGTCCATGCAAGTAATGCTTTCTCCGTTTCACTATAAAAATCAACATCTCTCCATGTAATTGAAGAATAAATACGAAGCGCGGTTTCACCAGTATTAAGTGCTTCTTTAAAGTGCATATCAATACAATAAGCACATTTATTTAACATCGAGGCATGATATCTGAGTATTTCCATGAATGATTCATCAATTATATTTAAGCTTTTTAAGTAGTTTTCTGTTTTTATCATGCAATTCATTAATGGCTTCGGGATATTTTCAAAAGGTATTCTTAGCATGTTATTCTCTCTATTATGTTTTAAAAAACACATTCTACTTATTGCGTAAAGATATAGAACCCGTAATATATAGCGAACAGTTTTGCATATAACGCAAAGGTTAAAATGTTAAAGTTAACGCGTGTTTTTATAAAAGTGGTTGAGTTGGGTAGTTTCTCTAAGGCTGCTAAAGTATTAAATATGGCTCCATCATCTATAACTCGGTGCATTGATAAGCTTGAGTCTGAGTTAGGTGTTACATTACTAAAGCGAAGTACACGACAGCTTTTGTTAACCGATAAAGGGCATGTATTCTTAAAAGGTTCTAATAAGTTGGTGGCTGACAGTGATTATTTGCTCATGTCTCTGTCTAATCAAAATACGGAGCCTGAAGGTAGCTTAAGAATATCTACATTTGAAAGTTTTGGTCGATTAAATATCTGTCCTTTGATTCCTGAGTTTTTAGATAGATACCCTAAGATAAATATTGAAATAGAATTAGACAATAAGATGGTTGATCTTTGGGTAGAAAATATTGATTTAGCTATTCGTATAGGTATTCCAGAAGATTCTAGTTTAAAATCTCGAAAGTTACTTTCCAACTATACGTGTATTTGTGCATCACCCGGTTACTTATCAAAACACGATAATATAGAGCAACCTCAAGATCTATCGATGCATAATTGTTTACTATTAAATCAACAACGACAAAGAATTTATTGGTATTTAAAAAATTCTCATCAGAATGTAAAAGTAGCCGTTAGTGGAAATTTAAAGTCAAAGGGAGGAACCCCATTATTGGAGGCTGCTTTGCAAGGACTTGGTGTTGTTCAACTTGCTAACTGGATGGTTACTGATTTTGTAAAGCATGGAGATCTTGTTGTCTGCCTTAAAGATTGGGAGCCACTTCTTAATGAAAGCTCTAATGGTAATATATATGCAATATATAAAGACAACCCCTATCCAAACCCAAATATTAGGTTGTTTATTGATTATTTAATTGATAAAACGCATAACAAGAAAATCAACGAGGACTAAAACAGTGGGCTGTTCGATCCGCTCTATTTTAGCCCACAATCTTTAGCCTGTTATTTAGGCGTTATCGACACAAAATCTAATCCAACCTGTCCAATTAGCTGTAATAGCTTATGTTTTCTTTGTGGTAGGAAGCGTCCATACTTCCTAAGTCCTTTGTGATTAGATATCTATCGTTTCAGATAGCTCAAGTGCGTCATCGACTTCTATACCAAGATAACGAACGGTGCTCTCAAGTTTTGTATGACCAAGCAAAATTTGCACAGCTCTCAGGTTTTTCGTTTTTTTATAAATCAAAGTAGCCTTAGTGCGCCTCATTGAATGAGTGCCATAGGATGTTACATCCAAGCCAATACTAGTAATCCACTTTTTGACTATTCGGGCATACTGCCGAGTCGATAGATGGAAATTATCTTTTACTCTACTTCCAAATAAATAATCACTAGAACGAGGTGATTGAAATGAGATCCATTTTTGTAAAGCAGTTCGAGTTTTTTTTTGTATCAAATTGAGCAGGAGTTCCTGTTTTTATTGAATTAACATGCTCTTAATTTACAGTCTAGAGTCAAATTAAATATCGTTAATTTACGTAGATTATTTGGTAGAACAAGCTTTGTTCTAATAGACCAAACTTCCTCAAGTTTTAGGGGACGTTTTTGACCAACCAGTTTTCCTTTATTCCAGCTAGATTTTTTTGGGTATGGCTGTGGCTAATGTTCAGAATTGTGCGCTAAGAAGAAGGAAATTAGAATTTCTAGCTTATGTTCGCTTTCTTCTTCGATAGCAGATGATATTTCAGTTATAAATATCATCTGCTTGGTTGTAATAAAGGCAAAGTAGCATCGGACATATCTTCTACCAATACTTTGTTTAGAGTAGCGATTAAAAATATGCAATAAGATTACTACTTTATAAGCTCTAACTCGAAAATTCGTTCTACGGGTACCTCAAAGTACTGTGCCATTTTTAAAGCGATTACTACCGAAGGGGTAAAACGCCCAGTTTCAACGGTACTGATAGTCTTTCTAGATACACCTATTGCATCGGCAAGCTCTTGTTGAGATATTTTCTGTTTACTACGTAATTTGGCAATATGATTATCTAAGGCTTCATTCATCATCAGCACCTTTTAGCAAATACAAAACAGGTATTGAATAACTGATAAAGATTAAGCCCATTGTCACCACACAAAAATTGCTAATGTCGATTACAGCCGTAAAATCACTCGTCGAGTTTCTATATAATTCAGTTACTATATAAATAGTAATTAAGTAAAAACAAGCAAAGTTAAAGGAGTATTTATAACCCTTCATATTGACATAGTTCAAATATTCATCCTGAAAATTACCACAATAAAAAGTTTCTTTTTTAATATTATTGGCTGATTTCATGACCTTAAAACAGACAAAGATCATAACAATAAATAGCACAAAACCGGCAAATAATAAGGTGCGTTCTAATGTGGGTTCAGCCGATATAGTTTGCTCAAAAAAATTGTATAAAAAACTAAAACTGAAAATAATGCCTAAAACTAAATATAATAAAGCATTTCTTTTTAGGTGATTTTGTTCATCGATTGGCTTAACATTCACTTGTGTTGTCATGGCTATATCCTTTTTATATTGTTTTCAATTGATCTTTTGAGTTTTACCTTAAGGTGTTATATGTCACCTTAGCTACACAAAAGATACCTCAGGGTATCAGAATATGCAAGTGTAACTTATTAAAATATAAATATAATGGATTTACTTCGCTAGTCTTAAGTAAAAAACCTTCCATAAATTTAGTAATTTGTTTTATATACTTTTAATACGCTTTTAATCATAAACATCCTTAAAAACTCAGTGATAAAAGTGAACTGAATGTACTTGAACTTTTAAGTAGTCAACGTGTGATTGATGTTGGAATTGCCTACTTGCTTTGGATGGAGTGCAATAGGCTGCAAAGAAAAATGTCTGCTTTAGCATTACAAAATGGACATGATTTCCAGCTGAGATATCTATGGTTTTATGTCTCTTATGTGGTATGAATTCAATGGATGACTGCAACACAAGGACTAAAAGTTTTCGTCGGAGTTTCAACCCCCGTGTTTTTCTCGGACGTTCATTTAAGTGACAAGCGATTACACTAAACAACTTAATTGAAACAAGTTTTAAGGGAGGTCTGGCGGTTGGATAAAAGACTGGATCATACTAATGTTTGCTCGCAACGCTTTTGCTAAATCATCGGCAATGCTCACTTTGTCTTTGTGGATATGATGATAGAGTGAATACGAGCCCAAGCGTACAGACTGATTTTCTTTCTTAAACTTGGTAAAAGTATCGTCAAGAAGTACAGTTGTAAGTAAGTAATTAGAGCGACCTTTCTTGAACATATCAAATAGTTGCTGTTCGTTATCAACAATATAGACATTGCTGTTAATGGACATGTTAAGTTCAGACTCAATAACTCTCATTGTGCCTTTGCTGGTTAATATAGTAATTCTGTTATCATATAATACAGAAATGTCGCATGTCATATCAGTCAAGCAAATCAGCTCTATCGAGCCCCTTGCAATAGCAGGGCCTACTTTGACAAGGTTGGGGAACCTTTCTTTGTTCGAAGAGATTGTTACTATAATGCCATCAACACGCCCATCGTTTGCCTCTAGTAGCCTTCTTGTAACTGGCATGACAACAAATCTGACAGTGATACCTATGTCAGCGTAACTTTTACCAATGTACTTTTTGTATATTTCACTAACGGGGTGTTGAATGTACCCAATTGTTACTCGCATTACACCTGTAGGGTTAGTGTAGGCTGGAAGGCTTAACAAAACTAATAAAATCCAAAAGGTCTTCAATCACTATTCTCGACGTAACTAGCTCTTTGGTATCTAGTATAGTGTCTTTTTAAGGCAAAAAATTACCTATATACTTTACAAATAATTAGCATCTAATTTTGTTATCAATGGTTCAAAATTAAATGCTAATAGGTACAGTACTGAATTAACTAGAAATTCTGATACATATAAATACCTTGGATTAATCAATAAGCCTATGTATTAATCTCAGTGGGCTAACACCTGTTAGGTTTCACAGTAGGTAACTTGTTTCCTTAAGTTACTCTAAATATAGCGTTGCATTCACCATTTGAACTCAAGTGGCAAAGCGGACTATTATGGTAATAGATTCAAGCAAAAATTAAGACCGCTTTGTGGTAGCTAGTGACCTTAGATAAATGAACACTGGTAACTTGCCCTCACCAAAAGCTAACCTCAAAAAAGTGCGCATTGCTGACATGTGAAGGCGGTTGGAGCTAAGGTCTGCTTCAGCTCATAGGAGCCGTTCACAATAAAATAGTGATTGTCTGAACCAAGCATTCTACAGCCACTCTGTTGCCCAATACACCTGATAAATACGAGGAGGTTAAGAATCAGCGAAAAATCAGCGAAAAATCAGTGAAACGTCATGTTTTCCACTTTAATGTCTTTATAATTCCCCTAAACTTTTACTTACAATAAGGACTGTGCTCTATGCCACCTAAAAAAAAATCGGGAATAAAATGTCTCCTGCTTTCTATCTGTTTTATTGGTTTGACGACTGGGTGTCAAACCAATAAAAAAGCTACTTCCCAGCATTTTTCCATTATTTATGGGTTCAAAGAAGGTGATAATAAATCAATTTATTTGAGCGATGAACAAGGGAATAGACGCATAAAAGTTATTGATGTTCCTAATAACGCTGGCGGTTACCCTGCGGTTTCTCCTACAGGTAAGCAAATTGCTTTTTATGGTAAATACGACAAACGAAAAACTTGGTCTATTCACATCGCAGATATCGATGGCACCAACATGCGCCGTTTGACCAATTTAAAAAATGTTTGGGATTACGGCCCTGCTTTTTCTCCTGATGGGAGGACCATTGTATTTGGCAGAGAGTACACTGATAAGAACGGCGACATACAAGAAGAAATTTGGCAGATGAACGCAGATGGCACTGAGCAACGCCAAATAAAAGGACTAGAGGGGGGCGCTCCAGAATTTATGTCAGATGGATGACTACTCTTTCACTCTAAAGGCCGCTTTTCTAAAACTGTTGCAACTCAAATAAGCATTGCCAATATCGATGGTAGTAATGTGATTCAACTTACCAATGATGATACAAATAACTTCAATCCAAAGATTTCGCCTGATGGTACGCAAATCGCTTACCTTTCAAATAGAGATGGTAATCAAGAGGTCTATGTGATGAACGTCGATGGCTCCAAACAAACACGACTTACTAGAAACCGAATTAGAGATGGGGATCCTGCCTGGTCTCCTGACGGATCTAAAGTCTTTTTTACATCGCAGAACGTATTTGGAATTTATGATATTTACAAGGTCAACAAAGATGGCTCATCCACTGAGAGAGTTCTAATTAATGCTTCTCAAACAGCAACTGTCTATCACATTGATAAAAACTATTTGGGAAGGTTAGAGAACGCCAGACAACAATAAAAACAATATGGCGTAATTGGCTTTTCTGAGCAATCGTTATTGGTTTACAGATATTATTTAATAATATAGCCTTTAATGACCGCTTGGGTGGCTGAGTTCTCACTCAGACTTAACGGGGTATTGGCAAAAATCATCACCTAGATGCAGATATTCTTATCTGTATCTAACGTCTGCTATCAGGAAACGGCTAACGTATTATAGTTGTTAAGCCATGTCCGCTGTAGATCAAAATATACTAAAAGTTTTAGTGAAATGTATCAAATGTGAACTTCCGCTTTGTGGTAAAAGTAAGCCTTAGATTTTACCAATGGATAGTTAGAAATAGTTCACCGCTAATGACTTCTTGGTGCGCTTTATAGTCCTTCAGTCTGAATAAACTTATAATCAGGGAGTTCAGATCAAGTAGCTATTTCATACAAATATTGTGCGCTCATTATCTTGATGATTTCCGCATTGCTTTCGATGAACATAGGTACGCCTTAGCTCAATACCTAATACTCAAGGCTTGCCCAAAAACGCTATCTATATTGTTGTCGAAGAGTTTTGGCAGCTCTAAACTGAAACTATTAAATCAAAGCCAAAACGACTATTTCAAATACTTTGATCCCATTGGTTAACTAGGGCAGCTTAATTTTCTTTGTATAGAATCGATAGTTCAGTTAATTCATCTTTGTTTTTTTTTGAGAGTTCAGTAAAATAGTTAGTATTTAACAGTTATGTAAAGGTTAGTGATGAAACGCGTTGTTTTATATATTTCAGATAAATGCCCCCATTGCCGTGAAGCTCAAAAATACTTAGATGATAATGGCATTAAATACAGATTAACAAATGCGAAAATGCAGCGCGGTAGAAAAGAGCTTGACGCTATAGGGGCTCGCTCTGTACCAGCCCTTAAAATTGGTAATGAAGTAATGATTGGCTGGAATATAGAAAATTTTAAGAAACTCTATGCTGCAGATTAAGAAGCAGAATTATCTAATTAGATAATTGAGCAACCAATGGGCACAGAGTTATTGATTACTATATTTCGAGTGGATAACAAAATATAGAGGAGCGGAGCATTATATAATCCGCCTCTTAGCATTATAACTCCAAAATTTTTTATCAATCAACACAAGTATTGTTGCTCAGCTTTCACTAGGTAGTTCATCTGTTAGCAGCGTCAATTTGTCGTGTGAGAGTAAGTTTGTTATTTTATTAAATACAATTAATAATTATCAAATACAACTTTAAAGGTGATTTTAAAAAGACTATGAAATATATCTTTCTTTCATTACTGATATTAGTTTCCTTTGCTGCTAAGACAAATCAAGCTCATACATTGACAGTGGTTACTGAGCACAGTCCCCCGTATAACTATCAACTGGAGAACAATAAAATTGTTGGTATTGCCACAGACAAAATTATCAAAGTGCTAAATGAGGCAAATATTGAATTCACACTCAATATATATCCATGGGCACGATCATATAAATTGGCTCTAACTCAACCAAACATCCTTATCTACTCCATTTATAGAAATCAAGAAAGAGAACATTTATTTCAATGGGTGTGCTCTTTGCTTCCAAAAGACGAGTTATATTTTTTTGTATTAAAGAAAAATAGTTCAATTAAAACAAGTACTATAGAAAATTTGAAACAATTTAAAATTGGTATTGTAAGACAAGGAGTTGTCTCTATGTACTTGAAGGCTCAAGGATTGAAAGAAGGAAAAGAGTTGTACGTTTCCAGTAATGACGAAATTAATCTGAATTTACTTCTACATGAAAAGGTTGACCTCATTATAGTTACCATTCCCTCAATAAAAATGAGGATGAAAAATATAAACAAGGATTTATCCATTGTAAGAAAAATAAGCTTTCCTGAAATAAATAAGAACTCTGAACGCTGTATGGCTTTTAGTCTTGATACCCCTATTCATATAGTTGACAAAGTACGTAGTGTTTTACACAAGATAAATAAAAACTGATGCTATTTATGAAATAATATTACTCACCCAATGCCGTTATAGATTATTAGTTGGACTAACATCTGTTTACGTATCGATAGTGCACCTTATTTTGATGAGTTTCAGTTAATAGATTTAGGCTGCTTTGTGGTACTTGCTGTCATTGGTCAATACCTGAAATTTTAAAGCTTAACATTGTTTTTTTTCACCTTTCTCTATTCGTAATGTCATATAAATAAACCGGCGATTTATAAAAATCATCGATTTGTATAGTCTTGCAAGGTTGCCATGCTCGTAGGGCAAAATTATTGCTGATAAGAAAGTTAACGCCTACTTGCTCTAAGTGCAGCTTATCGCTGATTTTTTCCATCGCTTGTGGGAATAAATAACATACTAATATTGATGCTGATGATAAGTCCGCCTGATAAAAATTTTGTCGATGGAGGGTTAAATTTTTTAGCCCTAAGATCTTTTTAACTAACATCGATGTTAGCCATGGCAAAAAGGAAAGTTCATAACCCACTATTTCCCTTTGCGGATACCGCTTGGCAATACGTATTACAAAATTGCCCCAGCCACTACCCAGATCAATTATCGACCCTGCTTTTGTTTCTAATTCCACTTCGTCAATTAATTGCATCATCGCCAGATAAGCTTTATTTGAGCTTGGCATTGGCGAGATGCCTAATTTTACTGTGTTATAAATAATAGATACGGTAATAAGCAGCACTATTAATGCAAAAAACAGCAACAAAATAACATCAAATATTATCAAGGGCACACTCTCCTGTTTTCTGTGTTAGTTATCAAAGTCGACAATTTTTTCAATTTAACTTTCTACTACGTTTTCCACTAAATTATCTACTAGAAAGTCTAAGAAAACCCGTGTTTTAACTGACACCATTTCTCGCTTTAAATAAATAGCGTAGGTGGAGCTTAGTTCTTCATAGGGACTAAAGGTATGCTCTGGCATTACTTGGATGAGGGTTCCATCGGCTAACTCTTTTCTAACAGCCCAAAGCGGCATTAACGTTAAGCCACTACCATTTAGTACCAGCTGCTTTTGGCCGTTAACTGAGTTAACAGAAATAGTATCGCTAATGGTTAATTTTGTTCTTTGTTCAGCCATTAAATACCAATCTTGCCAACGAGAGTAACTGTAGCGGATACATCGATGATCAATTAGCTCTTCAGGGCTTTGCGGCGTACCTTCACGGGCTAAATATTGTGGGCTGGCGCAAAGTAAAAAGTTATTGAAAGCCAAGTGTTTGGCAATCATGCTTGAGTCAGCTAAGCGACCACTGCGAATAGCAACATCAATATTTTCTTCTACCAGATCTACAACGCGCTCGGTTAACTCAAGTTTGATATTGATATCAGGATATAAGGCGATAAACTTGGGAATCAATGGCAGTACAATACTTTCGCCAAAGCCCACAGTCATGCTTATTTTTAGTTTGCCTTTTGGATTTTCTTGTAAGTCATTAACGGCCTTTTTTGCTTCATCAAATTCAGTAACAATACGTTGAGAATACTCATAATATTTTTGACCCGCTTCAGTTAATCCAGTATTTCGAGTGGTTTTATTTAACAAACGCACACCTAGCTCTTGTTCAAGTGCTGCAAGTTGCCTTGAAATAGAGGAAGGCTGGACATCAAATATTCGGCTCGCAGCTGAAATGCTACCGGTTTCTACCACACAATTGAAATACAGTAATCGATTTAATGAACTCATCTTTATTCCTCTAGGCGCTGGCTCTTAAACAAGGTCTGTTAAATAAGGGCTATCAGGCACTAACTCTTATTAATAACTACTTTAACTTTGTGTTGCTTTAAAAGCAAAGGTGATTTGTCAGTTGGGTAATGGTTTGCTTTGTTGGCAAGGCATAAAATGGCCGCACTTAAACGAACAAGCAAAGCCTTTACTTATGTAATCAACTAAGTAAATAGCTAAGCAAGTAGCATAAGAAAATATGCAAACTAATTTAAATATATAGAGAGTAAAATTATGAAAGCAATGATCATTAAAGAAATCGGTAGCACAGACGTCTTTCAACTTGTTGAAAAAGCAAAACCAGTCGCTAAAGCGGGCCATATGGTAGTAGAAGTAAAAGCAAGCAGTGTAAACCCAATTGATACTATGCTGCGTTCAATTGAATTGCCATGGTCAGCTAACTTACCTGAAGTATTACACGGTGATGTTGCGGGTATTGTGGTTGAAGTGGCTGAAGACGTAAGCAACTTCAAAATTGGTGATGAAGTTTACGGCATGGCTGGTGGCCTTAACGGTGTTGATGGTGCTTTAGCTGAATTTATGTTGGTTGATGCCCGTTTAATGGCCATGAAGCCTAAAAGCCTAAGCATGAAACAAGCTGCTGCTTTACCTTTGGTAGCAATCACTGCTTATGAAGCACTAGTACAAAAAATGAATGTTAAAGCCGGAGACCATGTGCTTATTCATGGCGCGACCGGCGGCGTTGGTCATATTGCCATTCAATTAGCAAAAGTGCTTGGCGCTAAGGTCACTGCTACTTATTCTAAGGCTAATGAAGCGCTAGCAAAAACACTGGGTGCAGATAATTTAGTTGATTATAAAACTGAGTCAGTTGCAGACTATGTGCAGGCTCACACCGATGGTGCTGGTTTTGATAAAATATTTGATACGGTTGCCGGTGATAACATTGAAAAGTCATTTGAGGCTGCTAAGTATAATGGTCATGTCGCAACAATTTTACCCATTGCCGATCCATTACAAATTGCCCTTAAAAGTTTGTCATTCCACAGTATTTTGATGCTTATTCCATTAAGCCACGGCATTAACCATGCATCTCATGGCCGCATCCTTACTGAGATAGCTGAACTTGTAGATGCAGGTAAAATCACCCCTATTATTGATGAGAGCAACTTTTCAATTTGGGAAGTCGCAAAAGCGCATGATCACATGGCATCAGGTAAAGCGGTAGGAAAAATTACCTTAACGGTATAGATTTATAGTTACCTGATCTTCATTTAACAAAAAGCTGCTAATAAGTTATTAGCATCTTTTTTATTTATATCGATTGAATAACTTAATGATAAAATTTTAATGAGAATAAATTTTCAAGAACAAGGCGCTTGATTGACCAATAGCTGGCTATTGCGACTGAGAACAGCTAAAGCAACGATGTTATTGGATATTTAAGCCATTAAATAAACTTTACTCAGCTAAAAACTCTCGATACAACATCAAGAGATGTGCTGCACTCCAACTAAAGTTGGTAGCGCCTTGTACGGCACCCGTTTCTGGGTTGTAGTTTTCTCTAATGGCACCATTCTCATTCAGACCTTCAGCATTATTAAATAACTTTTCTGCTAAGGTTTTAGCTTCTTGATGATAACCGTAATTATCAAGGGCTATTAAACCAAAATATACCTGGTCTAACCAAACTCGACCGCGCCAATATATGTCTGCATCATAAGCTGGGTTAGATAGCGCAGCTGTGCCTAGCGGGATAGTGGTATTAAACTCGTTACTTTTTAACATCACGTTTTTAACCCGCTCGGCTTTATCTACGTCGGCTATACTGGCCCACAATGGACTCCAGCCCTCAGGTCCTCTACCACGTGCAGTTAATAATTTACCGGTACAGCCATTTTTGTCTATTTTATCACTCTTCATATCAGTGGCGGTAAAACTTCGGTCATAGTAAAAGCCGCTAGCTTCATCGAAGAAACACTTATTAATACGTTTGGCTAATACTTTAGCTGCTTGTCGATAACTTTTCGCGAGTTCTTTCTGTTGCAGTAACTCTGCCATATTGGCCAATAATGTTTTTTCATGTGCAAGATAGGTATTCAGCTCTACCGATTCTTGATTGATTGAAAATCCCAGGAAATCACCGGCATCGTTAGTATTTTGGTAGAACATCACTTGCCAATCTTTACGAGCCTTATTTATGTCGCCTTGATATTTTTTGTTAGCATAATTGGATAATTGTTCTGCATTGATAAAGCCAAATCTGGCGGCATTGTCCATACCCGACTCCCAACCCGCGCCATGTTGAGCGCCAATATCAATATCATCATAATCGCTGCTGGCGATGATTTTTTGGTAAAGGCTGATACCTGAACAAAGATACCAATTTTCATCTGCGCTTTGACAGGAACTTAAGTCAATGTCGGGGCTGTCAGGCATAGCGTTATTCGGAGGAGTTACATAGCGCACTTTAAAGCTGATATCGCCTTGTGCGTTATTATGGTATCTATGTTTAGTTGCACCGTACTCAACCAAACCGTTTTGATTATGATCTCTATTGCGATACCACCATTGATGATAGCGCTGTAATTTAGGTAACATTTCTTTGATAAAGCTAACATCTTGTGTGGCTTTATATATCTCCCATACCGCCCAACTCGCCAGTGGTGGTTTAGTGTTGCGCTCATTCCAATTACCGCCGTCACCGCCACGGGCTTGGTCTTTGTTGTAAAATATGGCATCAATTACCATACCTTCATCTTGTGGTCTAAGGGCATCATCTGCTTGAATTTGATAGGTAAACATTGCACGAATATTTTCTTTGGCGACATCAGCATTAAAGTGCGCCATGGCATAAGCATGTTTCCAGCTATCCCATGCCCAAAAGCCATTAAACCAACGCGCGGTAACTGAAGGTGTAACACCAGCATGGCTTAAATTACCTGCTGGACTGCGCCAATTACCATTAAGAGTTTCAACTGCTTTTATGGCGACTTTATTTTGTGCTGGGCTGCGTTTACCACTGTTTTCACCAAGGTCCATGGCTTTTCTTAGATACTGCTGCCAGCGTAATTTTGTTGCCAAAATTTTGGCTTGCGGCTTTTCCAACGCTGCTTTGATAAAGGCTTGCTCAGCATCGGCTTCACTTTGATTATGAAAGTAACTTTGCGTGCTAAATATGCTAGTACTGCTATTTTTAGCAATATTGATTGTGGCTGTGCTTTGGTAGCTATGCTGTTTTTGCTTAATCGTTGTTTTAGTCGCTAGTGAGCGGCTAATTTGATATTGCGCACTCTCGCTGGTCATAATATTCCAGGTATTGCGCACTTCGCTAAAGTTAAAAGTTAAGCCATTCGCATTAGCTGTTAAACTTCTTTGCCATTGAGGCAGGGCTTGCTTAACTGTTTTTTTATCATCCCATTGTGATAGTAACTCACCTTGCCAAGCCAGTGTCAAAGCTAGTTTTTCATTACTGTGGTTAGTGATTTTTGTTTCAATAATGGCTGTTCTGTGACTGATAAAGTACAAACTCAGCTCAAGTGTTAATTGTTTAAAAGCAAAATTTTGGTGTAACTCGCCAGGTTTAGCAGTACGGCTGATTTTCGCCTGTGAAAAGTCTAAAACTTGCTTGTTGGTTAAATCAGTTAGGGTTAATTTCTCTAATTTTTCAGCAATAAATAAGCTGTATTCTTCGGCGATAACCATAGGGCCAGTGAAGGCCGCGTAATTATTTTCTTGCTCAGGCAATAAAAAACCGTGCCAAGCGCCTAAATCAAACAGTGGATTAAAACGTTGGTTTTGATATTTATCATAATCTTTATGCTGTTTTGGCGTCCCGGCTCTGTCAATGACATCGCTGGTCTTACTCGTCGTAGCTAAGGCAGTAAGTGGCAATAACAATAATGTCAAAAGCATTATAGTTAACGATGGTTTTCTAAATAATGGCATTGAGCTTCTTCTTATTTAAACTTGTTGTTATAGCAAACGGATCAATAAATTAGCCCAATTGGTATTAGTCACGAGCAAATGGTATTAGATAAGCTTACTATGAGGTAAGTTTAGTATATTGTATATCCTTTTGTTTTTGAGTAACGATAGTACTCTTAAATATGGATAAACCTGTAAAGCAGGGGAAGCTTTACAGGTTGAACGATTTAATAACTTAAATCCTAACTATCAGCTTTTAATTACATAAATTACAAGCTTCATGTCAAATCGGCTAGGTTTATTGACTTACCTCGATACGCTCAATCAGTGATTCTGGTTTCTTTGATGATGGACCCATAAGATAGTCTAATTGTACTAATAAGTTTTTAGATACCTTGCCTGTTTCTTGATAACTCCACTGTTTTAATGCAGTAACAGCACTTTTATCAAAGACATAAGCCGGTTTAGCATTAACAACTTCAACGTGGCTAACCGAGCCGTCAGCTTCTACATCAAATTTTAATACCACAGAACCTTCGGTGCCCGCTTTGACCGCTGCGACTGGATACTTAGGTTCTATTCTGTGCATTGGGTACGCATGAACTTGTTCTTTTTTATGTGCTTCTACCTTTTTATCTTGCATCACTTGACTGCCAGCATAACTAACGCCAGCGAGTAATGAACTAGATACCAAGGTAACTAAGCTTATTTTAGCGACTTTGGTGATCGTGCTCTTTGTTGAGAAGGCTTTTGACATCTGTTTTATTTGTTCTATTCGATTAAACATAAAGTGTTGTTCTCCATTTTGCTTAAAACTATTCATAAAACTAAGTAAGGTAAAAGCGTTAGGTGGTGCTGTTTCTGCCGCTAGTACCAGTGCTTTACAGTATTGGATCCTGGATTGAGTATGCTTTCGCGTCAAAACAACTTGGTCACAGGAATGCTCTTGATCTTGACGAAATGCCGCATAAGCACGCCAAGCTAGCGGATTGAACCAAAATAGCGCTAAGAGCATAAGCGCTAGCTGATTCGTCCACATATGGTGCTGAGAAAAATGACACATTTCATGACTGATGATCAGCTGTTGCTGCTCAGTGGTATAAAGTGTCTCAAAGTCCTCAGGAATAACTAAAACTTGTTTGAATAAACCGATAAGGATTGGGCTATGAATATGGCTACTTTGCGCCAGCAATAATTTATTTGCATTGCTTTCGCTTATTTGCTGTTGATGTTTACCGCCAGTTAAGAGTGTTAATTTTAACGCTTTTCGATAGTTATATTGGGTAACACTCCAATAACTAATAAGCAGGGTGAAACCTAAAGCCCAAGTACTGCTGAGCCATAAACCTAGCAGGTTATCTATTGATAATTGCTGGCTAATGCTCTGGCTTGGCGTCACTAAGTAACGTTGCATTAAGCTATTTTGTGATTCAATAGCGGTTAGCTCACTTATACTTAGCCAGCTTAAATTCTGCCAAGGTAAAGGCAAAAAATAAAGCACTAAACTCAATGGAATAATCAGCCATAAGTTATAAACAGTATTGGCATCCATACTTTTTCTTAACGGCTGTCGGATGAGCAGCATTAGCGACAATAAAACGGTTAATGGCAGTAATGAATTAACTAACGCGCTAATCATTATTTTTCTCCCAGTCAGAAATTAATGATTTTAGTGCACTTATATCGTCTTTATTAAGCTCATTTTGTTTAGCAAAGCCAGCCACCAGAGGCGCTAGTTTGCCGCTGAACATACGTTCGATTAAACTGGTGCTTTCTTTTAAGGTATAGGCTTCACGTTCTAATAACGGAGAATATAAATAATGACGTTGCTGTTTTTCAAAACTAATAGCCTGTTTTTTTACTAGACGGTTAAGCAAGGTTTTTACTGTTTTATCATGCCACTGCTTCTCTTGATTTTTATCATCGGGACTATTGCCATTAGCATTGGTACTAGTACTTTCATTAAGTTTGGCAATTATATCGTTAGCGCTAGCAGGGTATTTTTGCCACAGTGCTTCTAATACTTCAAATTCGGCATTACTAATTTCAGTCATTATTATTTCCAGTTTTTTTCTAGGTATAATTAACTATTACAAATGTAATCTATGAGTTAAGATTACATTTGTAATCTTAACTGTCAATTGTTATTTTTATCTACGCTAGTGATTTAAAATAAGGGGGTTATTAAAATGAAGATGATAAGTATTGTGCTGATGTGTTTTTTTCTTATGGCGTGTTCTTCAACAAAGGTTCACCTTTATACACGTTATTTATCAGCAGAAGAAACTGAAGCAGTGACTAAAAATTTAGAGGGATTAGGCTTTGATGTCATAGCTAATACTCTTGTTTTTCCTGATGAGATTCAGCAATCCACCTTACTTTATTCGCCATTTGTTGAAGGAGAAAATACTTTAAATATCTTAATCGATACACTGGCTAATATTGATTGGCTTGTCCCTAATGTACAGCCAATCTTTGCTGGCAATCACTATTACACCAAAAATAGTGTTGGTCTGCTGTTATTGCCTGATGGGGTGAGGCAAAGTGATAAAGTGGCCAGGAAAGATCTGGTCAATGAATATGCAAGCGAAAATTGTCAGGCTTCAATGACACTCAGTCTAAATAGTGATGCTAGTTATCAATTTTTATATTTAACTAAAACTGACCTTCAATCCCAAAAAAGTGGGCAGCTACAAGGAAGTTGGCAGATCACAAGTTACCCATATATAGAATTGATTTCGTCAAATAAAATGTGGCGTTTCTATTATGAAATACAAAAAAATATAGAAATGGATGTGGTGGGTAAGATAGAAATTATTGAATTAAACCCAGTAGATGACCATTATACCCTGCCAAAATGTAGCTTTCTCTATGGGCTCAGAGTGTGAGTTTTTAGCAAGATAAAGCGTATTAGCAAAACTAATACGCTGACAGTATTTTATTAAAAATTCGCGACTTAAGGTTGCGCATATCCGTTTCTGGCTTCAAGCAAGCGATACCAGTCAGCATGATTATATTCAATCGCTAAGGCTTGTTTAGCTGCGACAATTCGCTCTGGTGTGGTTGAACCAATAATGGGACAGATATTGGCCGGGTGTTTAAGTAACCAAGCTAAAATAAGTTGCCAAGGCAGGCAGTTATATTGCTCTGCTTGCCTTGCTAATTCAATTTCAATACGTTGTTCATCGGCTGTTGAAAAAGTATTTCCCCAAGCAGGGTAGGCAACACCGCCTAGTGGACACCAAGCAATAGGTGTTATGCCTAACTGCTGACATTGATCTAAACTGCCGTCGGTGAGGCTATCAATATTATGAATATTTATTTCTATTTGATTAACAAGTAATGGCTCATCTAAAGCTGATTGTAATAAGCTCACTTGTGACGGGCTAAAGTTACTGACGCCAAAGTGTTTCACTTTTCCGCTAGCTTTTAGCTGTTGGAAAGTTTGCGCAACTTCTTCGGCATTAAATAAATAATCAGGGCGGTGCAGCAAAAACATATCTAGGTAATCAACATTTAACCGCTTTAGAGAATTCTCAACACTGGTAGTTAAATAGTCTGTTGAAAAATCATAACGCTGGGGCTCAAAGCGAATGCCAGCTTTGGAGGTGATAATAAGTTGTTCACGTATTGTCGGTGTCTCTTGTTTAAGCTCGGTTAATAACTCGCCAAATAAACTTTCACAGTGACCTCCGCCATAAATATCGGCATGATCAAAATGGTTATAACCCGCTTCAAGTGCCGCTCTAAGTGCCAACTTACCCTTGGCTTTATCTGCAGGGGTATTATCACCGGCTATACGCATACAGCCATAAATAAGGCGTGAGCTGGTTATTGAGGATGAATTAAAATTAATTTTTTGCATTTTATGCCTTTGTTTTAGAATTGCGGACGCAGTTAAAGTGACTGTAAAAACTCATCATGGCTAGGTAGTTTCTCTACCGTACGTTTGATCAGTGTTGTTAAACTTACCATTAAATATGAAGTGTTGTTGCTTCAATAATTCACTTCATTTTTGACTAACATTAAATAAGTCATCATTTCTGCTGATTATGTTACTTTCATTTCTATTTATCGATGACAAAATATTTTCAAAAAATCATCATGACTGGGTAGTTTATCAATTGGCGCTTGTTTTATTTCTTTCACTTTTCTCAGCATCTCAGCGAGTTTTTCATCTGACATTGTATTGGCTATTGGATGATAATCTTTCGGTACGATACCTTGTCCTAACATAACCTGCAGCCATGAACTGTCGGTGAATAAATCATTTTGTTCTCTAAACAATCGACCACTGTGCTTAAATATTTCAATTTTATGGGCGAGGCTATCCGGAATTTTCATATGACGCATATCTTGCCAAAAATCACTGTCTGTACGCTCTGTGGCATGATAATGCAGTACTAAAAAATCCCTGATTTGTTCAAACTCAGTAGCAGACTGTTTGTTGAATTCATCGACTAAGCTGCTATTAATACCTTGATGAGGAAAAAGGTGTGCTAGTCGGACAACAGCTGATTGCACAAGATGAATGCTGGTTGATTCAAGCGGCTCTAAAAAACCACTTGATAGACCAATCGCGATAACATTTTTATTCCATTGTTGGTAACGTCGACCGGTTTGAAACTTAATAACTTTAGGGTCAGCAATGGCTTTACTGTCTAAATTACCCATTAAAGTATCCATTGCTTGCTGCTCACTACAATGACTACTGCTGTAAACTATGCCATTACCATTACGGTGTTGCAGCGGAATGCGCCACTGCCAGCCTGCAGCATGAGCAATTGAGCGCGTATAAGGTAACGTTTGTTCTAATCGCTCTGAAGGTACAGCAATGGCTCGGTCACATTGCAATAAATGACTCCAATCTTCATAACCCGTACGAAGTTTTTCTTGAATGAGCAAACCTTTAAAGCCTGAACAATCGATAAATAAATCACCGGTAACTGTTTGGCCATTTTTCATCTTAAGAGAAGTTATATACCCAGAAACAGAACACTGCTCAACGTGTTCAACTAAACCTTCAGTTCTAACAACACCTATTTTTTCACTAAACTTACGTAAAAATTTTGCATATAACCCTGCGTCAAAATGATAGGCGTAAGGTAATTCAATAATAGGGTCTTTACTTTTTATCTGGGCAAATTTACCTGCTTTAGCACATAAGTAATTCAAGTCGTATTGCCATAAATGGCTGTCATCTTCTAGTTGGTTAGCACGCTTTAATAGATGATGAAAATGACAAAAGGCTAAGCTTTTTCCTGCGGCACCAAAACTATGGAAATAGCTATGTCCTTGCCTTTTCCAATTTTCAAAATTAATACCTAGTTTTATTGTTGCGTTGGTTTCACGTAAAAATTCTGCTTCGTTAATTCCCAAAACATTGTTTAAATGCTTGATCGGTGGAATGGTCGCTTCGCCAACACCAATAGTACCAATATCATCTGACTCAACTAACTCAAGCTGAATGGCTGAGCCAAGTATTTTTTTCAATAAAGCAGCAGAAATCCACCCAGAAGTTCCGCCACCTAATACCACTATTTTTTTAATTGGACTATTCATGTTTGAGTTTCTCTTATAAATAATGTGCGATTAAATCAAATGAATTTTGCACTATATTGTCTTGTCTCGGTGCCTTAAAAATAGCAGCAGAAACTAAAATGTAAGATCTAATGACCCTAACCTTTTTATGTTGCAAAAGTCACTTAAAAAAAAACCTGTCAGTGTACTGACAGGTTTTTTTTAATCAAAAGTTCACTAGAACTTGTAGTTAAGACCTAACGAGTAGTTAGCACCAAATGATTGGTAAGATGTAATTTGTCTTCCATCACTTGCTTCAGCTTGAATAGTATCTTCATCTGTAATATTTTGGGCTTGGAAGGAAATACTTAATCCTTGCAGTGATTCAATGCCAGATTCATCGAAGTCATAGCTAATTTGTGCATCCCAAATTTCAGCACCTGAATCTTCCGTCGCTTCTAAAGCAAGGCTTCCTCCGCGTGTTTCAGTTAAGAATTCATCACGTTTTGTACCGGCAATACGGAATTCAAAGCCATTTCTTTCATAGTAAGCCGTTAATGAGTAACTTTCTTCAGAAAGTCCTGGTACTTTACCACCATCACTAAGTTTACCATCTAAGAATGTTCCATTTATGACTAAGCCAAAACCTTCTAAAGAGTCATGCATTACACGAAATGGAATGCTGGCTTGTAATTCGTAACCACGAACAAAACCTTCAAAACCATCTGTAGTGGTAGCAACATAACCCATAAATGTTGCAGGAGCATTACCATCCGAGTCTTGATGTATCTCAGGAATATAGACATCAGAAAAATCAGTTAATGCATCTGACGTTCTGTGCCAGTTAGTTAAATCTTTGTAGAAGAACGTTGCTGCAAAATATCCGTCTTCAGCAAAGTAATTTTCATAAGAAAGATCAAACTGGTTAGCTGATAAAGGTTCTAACATCGGGTTGCCAGCACTACCACTCCAAGGACCATTTTGTGGATCTGAACTTTGAATTTGATTATCGTTATAGGCAAATGTTGCTCGAGCATTTGGGCGCATATCATCTATACGAGGACGACTTTGTACTTTTGATATACCGGTACGAATAAATTGACCTTCCGCAATTTCAAAGTTCAAGTTCAAAGTAGGTAAAATATCTGAATATGAAGCCCCGCCGCTTGTCGGTGTAGCCACTACATAGGCATTTTCATTTTCAACAGTTGAAAAACCTGTTGAAGATTGGTCAACGTCAATGTATTGAATGCCAAAGTTACCTGTCATGTAGATACCGGCAAACTCAGCTTCCAAACCGATTTTTGCGTACAAGGTTAACACCTCTTCAGCAACGGTATAGGTATCACCTAAACGGTCAGTTTGCACTAAAGAGGCTTCTGTCGCAGTGTAATAGCCACTTTCGTATAGACCTAAACTGTCATAGGCAAGAACACCTTCAATACCAATAAAACTTAAATCAGCAACACCTAATACATTAGGGATGGCAGCATCACCAGGATACTCTGGAGATGTTAAGTAATCACCTTCATTAATTTTAGATTTAGAGCGTTCAGAGTAGTTAACACCCATGCTAATACTACTAATAATGCTGTATTCAACCGTACCATTAACTTCAAAACGTATACTGTCTAATTCTTCTTCAAATTCTGGACGGTTAACAAAGCCATCTTGTGCATCACTACCAATAACTGGCGCACCCCATGATTGAGGGCCGGCAAGACGCATAAGGCTTTCGTCAGTATAATCAACACCAGGAAGTGTCGGGTGAGCACTGTACATAACGCCTGAAGATGTCATTTCCCATGAACGAGCTGCTGACGGACGCCCATCAATACCGGCACGACCTGTACCTGAGTAACTCTCTAAATCGATAATAGATTTATCAACGTCACCCATAGATAAATCTAATACAGTTGACCAGTTGTCATCTAAAGCATATTCAACATTTAAACCAAAAGTAGTTAACTCTGACTCTTGTGTTCTGGCGTCATTACGAACCACTGAATGGAAACCATCCCAATTACCTGAAGTAACTAAACCATTTTCAATTGACGTTGCCTCATAGTTTACTCCACCCCATACAGGGCCACCTTCTTCAAGGCCACGGCGCACATCACTTTCTTCAAAATCTATATATAATGCATCAAACTTAATGGTAAGCTGATCATTTGGTTGATATTCAACAATTGCAGCAAAAGAATCACGTTCCATCATGGCTGAACGTGCAAACGAATCATGACCACCTAAAATTTTGTCACCTTCAGGTGTATCAGCATAACCCCAAGCACGGAAGTTTTCTTCTTGGCGAGGTGTTTCTTGTGAAGAAACGACTAAAGCAAGACCTAAGGTATCGTCCATAAACTGATCAACAAAATTGAAAGATAAACGATGACCATTGTTATCATAATCTGGATTAGCAGAGTCTTTTTCATTTTGTTCGTACACAGCATTAACTGTCATCGAAGCATCTGAATTTAATGGGCTAATGGTTTGTAAATCAATGGTGCCACCAATGCCTTGCGCGATAAGACCAGCTTCAGGTGTTTTGTATACAACAATGTTAGATACTATCTCAGTTGGGTATAAATCGAATTCTACGCCACGGTTATCACCCATGCCAAGTAATTCACGACCGTTTAATGAGGTACCAATATAGTTTTCATTGAACCCACGTACTGATAGACCACTTGTACGACCGTTACGACGCTCGCCAGTTACACCAGGAAGGCGTGCTAAAGATTCAGCAACACTGGTATCGGGTAATTTACCGATATCTTCAGCAGAAAGAACTTCAACAATTGAATTTGAGCTCATTTTAATTGCTTGTGCTCTTTGTAAAGCACCACGGATACCGGTTACTTGAATTACTTCAACTTCTGTTTCAGCTTTTTTATCTGCTTTAACTTCTTCTGCTGCAAAACTTGCAGTGCTTAATGCCATTAAGCCACTTGAAAGTAGAGCTAATGTCAATTTGCTTGGTTTAAAATGTAGCATTGAATGTTCTCCCCTAGCCGTCCATGATTAATTTTATTAGCTAACTTCCATTTAGCCTAATAATTATATTTTGGTGTTTTATGTTTTCGTTATGTTGTCACGTGTATTAATTCGTTGTTATTTGTGAGCCAGTTTAATATAAGACTGGTGGTGTCTGTTGAATAGCGCATGCATACGTATTCATACCTACCAAGCACTATTGAATACGTATGCATAACAATCATGCGAGTATTTAGTTTTTTTAATTCACCGTAAATTAGAGGCCTTACTTTAGTTAACTGAAGAGATACGATGAAAAAATTCATTCTGCACATCAAAGCCATTTTTTTGGTTTTGCTGTTATCAGCTTGCCAAGAAAGTACACAAGGCGAAATTAGTCAACAAAACTCAGTTCAGCAAGAGCTGGCTGCTATCAAATTGTTAGCACAGGGCTTTTCTGCACATTGGTTATCTCCTCAATTAGTATTATTACCAAAAAATGAACAGGCTTTACATTATCAATTAGTCTTGCTTACTAATGGTGGCGTTGATGGTAAAGACAACGGCAGGACTAAGGGAAACGAGCTAAAGCAAACGCCAATGACGGCGGTTTCTTTAGCGCATGAGTGGACAATACGCTTCCCTCACTTAGCTAATTTTCAAGCTTATCAAGTTGATATGAAAAATGAGCAAGCTAAGTGGTGGTTAAAGGGACAGTTGCTTGTCACCGGGCTGGATAAGCAAAAAACCTTACAGTGGGCAACCAATGTGCAAACCGGACCGGTAATTGATGCACTTTACACTCAGGGCGATAATGATGCTGATGAAGTTATAGATTTAGGCGCAACCATTATCAATAATCCTGCAGGTGAGGGCGTTAGCTCTGTTGTTAATGAAGCTGTTAGCTTTAAGTTGTGGGCACCAACAGCTCAGGCAGTTTCTGTGCAGCTTTTTGATGACAACTTACAAGCGATTTCAGGTGGCAAGCTTGCAATGATAGAAGATACCAATACAGGTGTTTGGCAGGTGGTATCAGATAACCAAGCGAGTTATGCATATTATAAATATCAGCTCAGCGTTTATCACCCGGTATCCCAAAAGATAGAAAGCTTATCGGTTACTGATCCATATTCTTTAAGCTTATCTATTAATAGTGAGTACTCACAGGTAGTGAATTTGAATGATGCTGTTACTCAACCCGAAAACTGGCTCAATCAACACATACCGACAGTTAAAAATGTCGAAGACAATGTCTTTTATGAAACGCATATTCGCGACTTTAGTGCCAATGAACAACGTTTAAGTGATCCTGATTTTAAAGGAAAATATAAAGCTTTTAGCGAGCAAAACTCTGACGGCATTCAACATTTAAAAGCATTGCAAGCGGCAGGGCTAAATAATATTCATTTATTACCTACCTTTGACATTGCTACGGTTAACGAAGATGAGTCTAAGCACCTTGATATAGATGATAACCTCGCTAAGGTTTGTACCATTACACCCAATGCCAGTATCTGTCAGCAATCTTACGATGAAAAACAGTCAATTAAGTCGTTATTACAGAGTTTTTCGGTTGCTGGAGAAAAAGCGCAGCAATTAGTTAGTCAATTACGTGAATATGACAACTATAACTGGGGTTATGACCCTTTTCATTACACGGTGCCTGAAGGCAGTTATGCCGTTGAAGCGAAAGGGGTATCGCGTTTAGTCGAATTTAGAGAAATGGTGCAAAGCCTTCATGGTATGGGCTTTCGGGTGATTATGGACGTGGTTTATAACCATACCCATCAAGCTGGCTTAGAAACCAATGCCGTATTAGATAAAATAGTGCCTAATTATTACCATAGATTACACCCAATAACCAGTGCAATCGAGCAATCGACATGTTGTGATAATACCGCGACAGAGCGTGTAATGATGGCAAAACTAATGACAGACTCATTAATAGTTTGGGCTCGCGATTATATAATTGATGGTTTTCGTTTTGTTTTAATGGGGCATCAACCGAAAGATGCCATGTTAGCGGCAAGAGCAGCGGTGCGCCAAGTCGATAGTGATACTTACTTTTACGGTGAG
>JALJPA010000060.1:0-13514 GCA_022969215.1 Colwellia sp.
TAGCGGCAACTAGATAGGCGCCATAAGCAATTTTAATACTCAACAATGTTTCAGGAGCAATAACCACTGAAAACAAACTGACAAAAAACAATGTCGCTTTGACGTTTAAAGCATTAATTAAAAATCCATTAAGAAAAGCACTTTTAGCCGACGGAGTCTTGGTAACCGTCTCGGCTTTTGCTTCCCCTCCCGATGAAAACGTACTGTCATTCACATCTTTGCTTGCTGAGACTGACAACTTGTTGTCCGGCTTTTTCGCCCTTAAACAATGCCAGGCGATATAACAAAAATAGCTAGCGGCAATGTATTTTAATGCGGTAAATAAACGCTCGTCGCTGGCAATTAATAGCCCTATTCCCACCAAGGAATAAGTGACATGCACAATAATACCTGCGGCAATGCCAAAACTAGTGTAAATAGCAATACGTCGGTTATAGCGAATGCTCTGTTTTAAAATAAGGGCAAAGTCGGGGCCAGGACTTGCTACAGCAAAAAAATGTACCATAGCGATAAGTAAAAACTGTTCTAAAGCGGGCATATTACCACGGGGAAATTAATGAAACGTGCGTCATTTTACCTAAGAAATTAAATAAAGCGACCTAAGCCCAATAAAACGTTCCATCTCCTGTGTAAGCAATTAGCTACTACAAATTGGCATTGGTATTAGTCTTTACTTATGGGGGGTTGCACTAATATGCTGCGATAAAAGGCCCATAAGTCCTCAAAACACTTAAAACGGTACTCTTTACCCTGATAACTGGTTCTCATACGCTAACCTCAAATGTGTACAACAAGTAAGCAGTGTATAAGTTTCAACCAGCCATTAGAGTTAACCAGATGTAATTTAGCGTATTGAATGGTTATCTATAAATAGCTGATTATCCGTATATTTAGATAGTCGATAGACTATTTTTGTGGATGATTTTGATGAATACGCGTTAATACCGTTTGAAAAAAATCACTGCCCTTTTGCTCTGCTAACGCCATATTATTTTCGGGGATCTTTTCCGGCTCTTTATAAACCTTAAGCACTTTTGCCATACTCGCTTCACGAATAATATGCAGCATAGGGTAAGGAGAACGGTTAGTGAAGTTACTGGCGGCATCAAAATCATCATCGGCAAAACAGTATTCAGGGTGCATGGTCGCTAGTTGAAATACCCCCTCAAAGCCTGAATCAATCAGTAAGTCGTTAGCATAATCAACTAAATCAAGATAACGGGAAAAACTTCGAAAGCCATCGCTATAGATGATTAAAGTGGTTTCAATTTCGTCATGTTGTTGCAAATAATGACATTGCGCTAGCAATTCTTTTAGCGTTGGCTTAACTTGCTCAAGCGCTGACTGATGGTAGAAAATGGTATTATTAACAAATTCTTTTTTGGCAAATGGACAAAAATTTAAGCCGATAATAATTTCATCTAACCATTGTTTGGTGGCACTCACTTCAGCTGATTCTTGCTCAGCTAGTACTTTATCAGGAGTTGTTTGCTGTTGTGCGCTTTGTTTAACTTCTTTATTCATAACGGAAACTCTAAGTTTTTCTTTTATTTATAGTCTTAGTTTTGGTGCAAGTGTTAGCTCAGGATTGCTGTAACTGCCACATTTTACTGTATTGTCCTTGCAGCGCGAGTAGTTGTTGATGATTACCCTGCTCTACTATTTCACCATGACTCATCACTATAATGTTATCACTATCCACTATGGTTGACAGGCGATGAGCAATAACAAGACTGGTTCTGTTTTTAGCGACTTCATTAATGGCCGTTAAGATAGCTTGCTCTGAGTGACTATCTAAGGACGAAGTTGCTTCATCAAAAACCAATATTTGTGGATTCTTCAATATGGTACGGGCAATTGCGACCCGCTGCTTTTCACCACCAGAAAGCTTTAAGCCACGTTCGCCAACCATGGTGGCTAAACCATCGGGCAAACTAGCGATAAATTCAGATAAATGTGCCAGTTCTATGGCTTTTAACACCTCGTCTTTACTTGCTGTTGGACAGCCGTATTGCACATTATTAAATAAGGTATCGTTAAAAAGCACGGTATCTTGCGGGACAATACCAATATGAGTCCTAAGTGAATGTTGGCTCACTTTACTAATATCTTGCTGGTTAATTTGAATATCACCCGAGTCAACATCATAGAAGCGAAACAATAACTTCACTAAGGTTGATTTACCTGAGCCACTTTGGCCAACCACGGCAACTTTTTCACCGGCATTTATCGAAAAAGAAATGCCCTTGATGATCGGGCGCTTTTTATTATAAGCAAAAGTAATATTATTAAAGACGATACTGGCCTGGTTTTGACTATTGTCGCCCGGCCCTGCCAAACGCAATTCTGTAGCATCTGGAACGTCTTGCACCTTGGCTGTTTTAGCCAATAAGCCAAACAAGTTTTCTATGTTAGCCAACGAGCCTTTGATCTCACGATAAACAAAGCCTAAAAAGTTCAGTGGCATAAATAACTGCATCATAAAGGCATTGATAAGCACAAAATCACCAAGGGTCATATTATCTTTAGCGACTTCGCTGGCAGCTAACGCCAGCATAGCCGTCATGGCAATGGCTATAATTAAGGCTTGGCCGCCGTTAAGCGCAAATAAAGATAAACGGTTTTTTATTTTAGCCTGCTCCCAAGTCGATAACTGCTGATCATAAGCCTGGGCTTCATACTCTTCATTGGTAAAATATTTTACCGTTTCGTAATTCAGTAAACTATCAATAGCGCGGGTATTGCTTGATGAGTCTGCTTGATTGGCAGCACGCACATAACGGGTACGCTTCTCAGTGGCAAAAATGGAATAGGCAATATAACTAACAATCGACGTTAAGGTAATTAGCGCAAACCATATGCCGTAATTGACAAATAAAATGGTCACCACCATAACTATTTCAAGTAAGGTAGGTACAATATTAAAGACCATAAAGCGCATTAAAAAGTTGATGCCGGAAGTACCACGGTCGATATCACGAGACAAGCCACCGGTTTGTCTATTTAGATGAAAATCTAAATCAAGGGCATGTAGGTGCCGAAATACTTTTAAGCCGATACGTCGAATAGCGCGTTCAGTAACCCGGCCAAATAAGGTATCTCTTATCTCAGCCAAAACCACTATCGACAAGCGCACTAAACCATAAGCGGCCACTAAGGCTAAAGGTACAATTACCAGTGCCGAGTTTTGTTTGTCGGCACTATTAGCATCTAAAGTATCAACGATATCTTTGAGGATAAAAGGTAAATAAACGCTGGCAATTTTAGTGAATACTAGACACAACATAGCGAAAGCTATGCGTTTTTTATACTCAAACAAATAAGGTAAAATCAGTTTAAAAGCTTGCCAGTTGATAGATCTGATTTCTTGGTCGGGATAACTAGAGGGGCGCATAGCTTACCTTATGAGTAAAAAGCTTATAAATGAAAAGACTATCAAAGAAACACTATGATAAAAGACAAAGGCAATATAACCTAACTTTTGTGTAATATATCTTGCTTTGTAAGGCCTTTCTTCCTTAGAATTCAAACTATTAAAAACTCTTTACCTTTAAACTTCGAGTCAGTTGCAGCTAAGGTCGAAAACGCCCTTCTAAATTTTCTAAGGAATAGAAATGTTAATGCAAGCCGGTGTATTAATTGTCGCCATTATATTAGCTGTTTTTTCAGCAAAAATCCTTGTCTCGGGTGCAATAAGCATTGCCAAACGTTTTGCCATTCCTGAGTTTATTATTGGCGCTTTTATTATTGGCTTTGGTACTTCTCTGCCAGAATTTGCCGTTAATATTCAAGCAGCGCTTGAGGGTAATACTGAGCTAGCTATCGCTAATATTTTAGGCAGTAATTTATTTAATACCTGTATAACGTTAGGTTTACTCGGTTTAACTGGCCAATTAGTTATTAATAGCGATGTCAGAATTAAAGATGCTCCATATAATTTAATTGCAGCACTGATGATAGCGGTCTGTGGTAATCAGCTGTTTTTAGACCATATAAACTATCATCAAATCATGATGAGCCATGCCTTAATTTTCTTATGCTTTTTTTGTATTTATGTTTATTACACCTTATTGGAAGTAAAACAAGGTGCTCCTCATAAGCAGCCGCTACACAAGCATCATCATCAAGCGCTAAAAAGTGATAACAGCTCTTCCACTTCCAAGGCTTTTTTCTACGTTCTTGCTGGCTTAGTCGGCTTAGTGTTAGGTGGTGAATTAATCGTTAGTTCGGCAGAGAAAATTGCTCAGCTGTTAGGCTTATCCAACCGCCTAATAGGCTTGTTGATTGTTGGACCTGGCACGTCAATGCCGGAATTAATTGCTAGCTTAGTTGCTCTTCGCAGTAAAAATACAGCACTTATCTTAGGAAATATCATTGGCTCAAATATATTTAATGTCTTCTTCACCTTAGGTATTACCGCCACCATACAACCGGTGCCATTAGACTTCTCGCTAAACCAAGCGGTGTTCTTCAATGTTTTAGCGGCGGCACTACTCGCCATAAGTTTTTGGTTTGTCTCAAAAGAAAAAATAAGCAGAATAACAGCATCATTATTACTGCTTATTTATGTTGTTTATTCTGTCTTGGCTATCTATCAGTAAGGAAGGCAATAAGGAAAAGCAGTGACAAATAGCAATAATGCCTGTCATTGATTGGCTTATTGCTTTGCTTTCCGATTAGCCTATTACTAGTTACCTGACTAGTAATAGGCTAGTTCATTGACTAACTTCCTGATGCTGGTAAG
The DNA here is from genome assembly GCA_022969215.1 of Colwellia sp. Lineage (GTDB taxonomy): Bacteria > Pseudomonadota > Gammaproteobacteria > Enterobacterales > Alteromonadaceae > Colwellia. The sequence goes on from JALJPA010000060.1 coordinate 4,745, forward strand.
AACTATCAATCTGTATCAAGTACCTTACTAAGTATTTTTCCTTGGGCTCCTGACGGCGCCTTAATGCCCAATATTGCCGATAATGTCACGGCTATATCCGTGGTGCTGACTCGGTCATAAACAATGTCGTCATCAATATTAAAACCAGCAAAAATTAGCGGCACAAAGGTATCATAACCCCAAGGTGAACCATGGGTAGTCGCTACTGTTAGCCCTTCCATATCAGCAACAAATCGATGTGCTTCAAGAACAATATAAATATCACCAGAGCGGTTTTTACTGTGATTATTAACTACTAAAGTATGTAAATAATTTTGTGGCGTATTACCTGATTCTATATCACTACTCGTAACCGCAAGGGCGACACCATCAAACTTTTCTACCTCCATAGCAACTGCTTTTTGCACTTGCTTGAGTGATAACTTACGTCTAGCAATTAAGTCTTTATCTAGGTAGATATAGGGATGGAAATAACTTTTAATGAGTGCCTTATCAAAACCAAACTGTCTTTTAAGGGCTTTCATGCCTGGCGATTTATCCCATGCTTTAGGCGCAACTACCTTAGTTTTCATACCTAGCGTTGATAAATATTCGGGTGCCTCAGCAGCGCCGTGATCGGCTGATAACACTATCAGGGTATTATCCAAGCCTACTTTTTTATCAATAAAGCTTAAGAGCTTCGCAATGGTTTTATCAAGCCTGAGCATATTATCTTCAGCTTCTAAACTTGACGGACCAAACATATGACTTACATAATCTGTTGACGAAAAACTCACCGACAAATAATCAGTAATATCATCTTGTCCTAACTGTTCGTTATTCACAATGGCTTTGGCAAAGTCGAGGGTCAGCTCATCCCCGGCGGGACTTAAGGTTAAAAAAGTATTGAAATAACCATTACTCATATCCCCATATTGATGGGGGAAAGTGCGACCAAAACCTGGCAGTTTAGTTTCCCACGGTTGCTCATCTTGTTTAGCAAAGACATAGTTTTTTTGAGCTTGCATGAGCTGCCAACTTGCTTGATGGTATTTTTCAGTTGGTTTAGCCGCATTCCAACTTGAAACCCATTTCGGATAGCTATCATAGTAATAACTACTGGTAACAAACTCCCCTGATTTTTTCGAAAACCAAAAAGCTTTGCCCATATGGCCAGCCATGGAAATAGCGCCACGGTCTTTCACTGACACACCAAAAACCTTAGCTTTACCATTTGAGGCAATCATTAACTCATCACTAAAGGTTGAAACTTGTATATTGCTTGGTGAACGGCCTGAAGATTTCGCCGTACGCTGGGTGGGATCAAGTTCTGTTTTTTGATTTACCCCAGCATCTGCTGATAGTAATGGATAGCTTGAGTCTTCAACGTTATAAACAAGACGCTGTAATTTATCGTCAAACCAAACATTGCCAATCATGCCGTGTACCGCTGGCAATGCACCTGTGGCTAGTGTGGCATGGCCAACAATGGTTTCAGTATTCGCATGATTATGGTGAGCATCTTTATAAACCACGCCTTTATTTAGTAAGTATTTGAAACCGCCCTTACCCATTCGTGCTAAATAGCGTTCAGGCATATCACCACGTAACTGATCAACTGTAATTTGTAAAATCAGTTTAGGTTTATTGTCTTGTGCTAACGCATAGCTACTGACAAAAAAAGCCGGTATGGACAATAACAGCCCAAGGTGATTTTTACTTTTTGTTTTCACTGTCATATTAGTAATCCTTTATTCACTGTCAGTTAACAATTAAAAATGTGTGTCAAAATAAATAATAATGCTGTTAATGGCTTAAAACCAACTGCCACAACCTCTGCAAGAGCAGCAGAGCAATACCAATAAATTAACACGTTAATACGTTGAATAGTATGCAAGTTCCGCAGGATACTGAATCTCACCCATTACCTTATTAAAGGTTTAGCTATAGATATTTTCCGATACTGACTTAGCTTACTTGAGTTAGGCTGAACCCAATTGAGCAGCAAATCTGGTGTGTTGAAAATAACTCAAGGTTCTTTCATCATAAACACCTGATCATATTGCTGTAAATGTTAGTTTTATGTAACATACAATTCCAAGGATGCTTTGTTATTGTTAGGTAAGAATTTAAATGGAAGTAATTGAACTAGCGATACCTGTACTGGTATTTTTTCTCATGTTCATTATTGGCGCGAGTTTAGAAAAGCGGGATGTTAAACAGCTACAAGCACAAAGCAAGACAGTAATAATCCTCACCCTAGGGCAAATTTTACTGCTGCCGTTATGTGCATGGCTACTAATAAAAACAATGCAACCACCACCTTTAGTAGCTGCCGGCATGTTGTTAGTCTCCCTTTGTCCAGGTGGCGCAGTATCGAATATTTATAGTTTTTTGGCTAAAGCTAATGTTGCCTTATCTGTTACTTTAACGGCATTCAACGGTCTAGTTGCGATATTGGTTTTGCCTTTAGTGGTGTTAACAGTTTTCCCGTCACTATTAGCCATCGATTTATCGTTAGAAAACCTCATGATCAAGCAATCTCTGCAATTAGTATTATTACTTTTTTGTCCTGTGGTACTAGGCATGTTATTGCGATACTGGCAAACAGCATTAATTAAAAAAATGATGCCTATATTTGAGAAAATTGGCGGCGTAGGTTTACTACTATTGTTGTTTAGTATCTTGGCTAAGTTTCAGCATAAAATTATTGAGCAATTATCGGCTCTAATTTTATTAGCCTTAATTTTTACCTTGGCATCACTCGTTATTGGCTATTGCTTAAGTAAGTTACTAAAGTTAGCACGCTGTGATGAGGCTGCTGTAGTAATAGAATTTCCTGTAAGGAACTTGGCACTGACAGCTTTGATTGCCGTTAATATTTTTCAAAACAGTGATTATTTACTCTTTTCTGCGGTATTTTTTGTTATTCAAACACCTATTATGCTGGCAATCACAGCATGGTATCGTTCAAGGCTTGGTACTATAGCTTGCCACCAAAATAATAAGCAACAAAGCACAAAACCAGCTAAAAAAATTGCTACCTATTAGACAGTCATAGTTACATTATTGAGTGTGGTCGATGGCAATTCTTGAAAGAGTTGCCGATATTCACCAGCGAAGCGCCCTAGCTCAATAAAGCCCCAATTAAGCGCGATATCAACAATTCTATTTTTTCTCGGATGAGAAATGAGTAAATCTCGTCTAACACCATTTAAACGTACCAACCTTAAATAACGAATTGGCGTCACACCTAGGTACTCTTTAAAGCCGTATTGCAGGTTTCGCTCGCTTAATTTAGCTATTTTACAAAGATCGGCAATGGTTGGCACATCGTCTGAATAGACGTGCAGGTAATCGATTACACGACGTACACCTAAGCACCTATTTGATTGCTTTGCTTGTACTTCAATATCAGGCGTGGCTATTTTTAGCACATTAAAGACCAGTCTTAAAATACTTTCAGCAATCATACGCAGTGCATTTTCTTTGGCTAATATCTCAGGCCTTTTCTGAACAATATTAATAATATTATTTACCCCCGTGGCATATCTAGCCAAGGCTAAGGGATTGGTTAGAGAAGTTTTACTAACTAGCCATTCCTGTGGGATCTCTTTTCCGGTAAGTAGCTCGATATCACGGCTAAAGGATTGTCGGTTAAAAGCTGCAACAACATAATTTAAACTGTCTTTGAAGCTTACATCCCAAAACCCGCCTGTTGCCTGAATAATGGTGTTCTGCTCTCTTTTTTTACCACAAAAATTAAAATCATCATTGGTAAGTACCGCACCAAAAGGCACAAAGTTATTCGCTGGCGCGGCTTCAATTAATGTTCCAGCGTTGAGTTCCTCACGAAAAACTTGCACTTCACCTAAATTAACTTCTACATAATGCCCTTGCAACTTCCCTGCTTGCAATTGAGTGTACCGACGATTTTTATTCACTTGAAACTGAGCGAGTTCATCAATATCCGATGTCGATATCACTCTGATTTTATTATTGTCTTTAATATTCCCATGAAGATTCATTACCTAAAAGTCCCTTTAGCGATAAGTATTACATTAACCATACGAATGTTAATTTCATTAACAAGAGTACATTTCGGAAAGTGCATACTCAAGTGTTATCACCATTTATATAATACATATCACACTATAAATGGATTTTAGACCGCAATACTGTTTTAGCTCTTGTCACACTAGAGTAATCATTGTGGGTATCAACCGATGTAGTCCAATGAACCTTCTAACTAAAAACACTTTGGAAACATTAATGAAGAAAATAATAGGCGTTCTATCGGCTGTCATTGTACTGGCCAGTTGCGCAGAGCAACCTGAAGCCACTCAAGGCAAAACCGTGGTTGAAAACACAGTTAAAAAACCGAATATTCTATTACTGGTGGCTGATGATACCGCATTTGGCGATATCGGCGCCTACGGCTCTGAAGTACACACCCCTAATATGAATAAAATAGCTAATGCCGGGATTCGTTTTACTAACTTTCATGTCTCCCCTGTTTGCTCAGTAACTCGTTCAATGTTATTTACCGGTAACGATAATATTGAAGTCGGTTTAGGCGCCTTTGATTATTCTGTTTATCCTGCCACAAAAGGCAAGAAAGGCTATGAAGGTTACCTCACCGAAGATGCAGTAACCATTTCAGAGCTATTAAACGATGATGGTTATGAAGTATATAAATCAGGTAAATGGCATTTAGGTGGCGATGCGTCTGGTGGTAAAGGCCCACTAGGTTGGGGGTTTACCAAAGAGTTTGGTATTTTATCCGGTGGCTCAAATCATTGGAATGATTTAGCCATGACGCCAGACTTTAAAGATCCTAATGGCCTTAACGTTAAAAGAAAAGAGCACTGGACCCTAAATGGCGAACCTTATGATCGCCCTGCAGGTGTCTATTCTGGTGAGATTTACACTAACCAAATGTTAGAGTTTATCAAAGATGGTGCTAAGAAAAATAAACCTTGGTTTGCTTATATGGCCTTTACTACCGCACATTTTCCTATCCAAGCTCCCCAAGAATTAATCATGAAGTATTATCCTAAATACCTTGAACTTGGTTATGCCGGATTGAAAAAGGCTCGATATGAAAGTTTAAAATCGCACGGTTTAATCTCACATGAGGCAACCGAGGCGCCGTTTAATAATCTGACCAAACGTTGGGACTCTTTATCTCAACAAGATAAAGAAAAACAAGCCAAAATCATGGCTACCTATGCAGCCATGATTGAAGATCAAGATAATAGAATTGGACAAATTCTTGCGTATCTAAAAGAGTCTGGTCAGTTAGATAATACCCTTGTTATTTATATGACAGATAACGGCCCTGAAGGGTTAGAGCCAACAAACCCTAAAACAGGTAACCCAGAGTTAGCTAAATGGATTGAAAACCAATTTGATTCTTCTTTTGCAGCGATTGGCACTGCCAACTCTCAAAATGTTATTGGTACTTCTTGGGCAAATGCGGCTACAGGTGGCTTACAGTGGTGGAAATGGTTTATTGGAGAAGGCGGCACACGTGTACCGTTAATGATAGTTCCTCCTGGTGGTTTTAGTACTGACTATGCCCGCGCTGGCGAGAAATCAAATGCGGTGGTTTATGTTAAAGATGTGCCTATGACCATTTTAGAATATGCCAATGTCAAACATCCTATGACTCAATATAAAAATAAGAAAGTGATAGCGCCTAGCGGTATCAGCATCAAACCATTCTTAGACGGTGAGTCAGAAGTGGTGAGAACTGAGCAAGATTGGTGGGCATTTGAATTATTTGGAAATGGCTATGTTATGCAAGGTGAATTTAAAGCAATGAAAGTCAGAACAGGTATGTTCGGTGATGGTAAATGGCATTTATATAATGTGGTATCAGATCCATCGGAATCTAAGCAGTTAGAAGTTAAACATCCTGAAAAGTTACAAGCCATGATCACCTTATACGAAGGCTATATAGCTAAAAACAATATCATCGAAGTTGATGCAAATTGGAACCCGTTCCAAGGGGCAAGTAAATAACGCCTAGAGTTACTGAACGGTTCTTGAATTGCTAGACAACAAATGAATTAGTAAAAACATATTGGTTTAGTTTCAAACCAGTGGCCAAGGTTAGTTGGCCACTGGTTCTCAGAGAATCAAGGCTACTGATTAAAATGAATAATTTTTATTAACCTTTTACATTTACCCGTAAATAAAGGAAATACAATGGAAATGAATAATCCGCTTAAAAAGCTGGCACTAGGCATTGGCTTATTAGCCCTTGCTACGAGCGCTGCCGCAACGACCGATAAGTCACGACCGAATATACTTGCCATTTGGGGCGATGATATTGGCTATTATAATATCAGTGCGTATAACCAAGGTATGATGGGGTATCAAACGCCAAATATTGACAGAATTGCCGATGAAGGCGCGTTATTTACTCACCATTACGCCCAACAAAGTTGTACTGCTGGTCGTGCTTCTTTTATCCTTGGTCAAGAACCTTTTAGAACGGGGTTATTAACCATAGGTATGCCTGGCTCAGATCATGGCATTCCAGATTGGACACCGACCATTGCCGACTTGTTAAAAGAAAAAGGTTATATGACCGCGCAATTTGGTAAAAACCATTTAGGCGACCAAGACAAACATTTACCTACCAACCATGGGTTTGATGAGTTTTTCGGCAATTTATATCACTTAAACGCCGAAGAAGAGCCAGAAACTTACTATTACCCTAAAGATAAAGAATTCCATAAAAAGTATGGGCCGCGTGGTGTGATTCATTCATTTGCCGATGGAAAAATTGAAAATACCGGTTCAATGACACGTAAACGTATGGAAACCGCTGATGAAGAATTTTTAGCCGGCACCTTAAAGTTTATCGATAAAGCCCATAAAGCGAAAAAACCTTTTTTTATTTGGCATAGCTCAACACGTATGCACGTCTGGACCCGTTTACAAGAAAAATACCGTGGTAAATCAGGTGTAGGTTTAACCGCCGATGGTATGCTTGAACATGATGACCATGTCGGTATTTTACTGGATAAATTAGACGACTTAAAAATTGCTGACAATACCATTGTTATTTATTCAACCGATAATGGTGCGGAAAAACTTACTTGGCCTGATGGCGGTACTTCGCCCTTTGCTGGTGAAAAAGGTACTACGTCTGAAGGTGGTATGCGTGTGCCTCAGCTAGTTCGTTGGCCTGGTACTATTAAAGCCGGCAGTAAATTCAATAACATGATGTCTCATGAAGATTGGCTGCCAACACTATTAGCCGCAGCTGGTGAGCCAAACATAGTTAATAAATTAAAAAAAGGCCATAAAGCTAACGGTAAGAAATGGAAAATTCATGCTGATGGCCACAATTTCTTACCTTTCTTTGAAGGCCAAGAGAAAAAATCCCCGCGTATCAGTAAATTATATTTTAATGCCGCGGGTGATTTAAACGCAGTACGTTGGAATGAGTGGAAAATTGCTTTTGCGATAGAAGAAGGTGGTATTAATACCGCGTATCGTAAAACACCAGCATGGCCAGTTATTACCAATTTATATGCTGACCCATTTGAAACAGCCAACAAAGACTCTGCAATGTATATTCGTTGGTATGCCGATAACATGTGGTTATTTGTGCCAGTGCAAGAACAAGTGGCTAAATTTATGAGTACTATTGAAGGCTATCCATTTCAAACAGGTAGTAGCTTAAGTGCTAGTGATATTGGTTATAAATCAATTAGAACACAACAAGCATTAAAACAATTGCAACACCTAAGTCCTAATAGATAATTGTTGAAGTATATAAAACTAGTCAGAATCTCAACCTAGGTTGAGATTTTTTAGGCCTTATCATTGAATAAACTTAATACAACAAAGCTAGATTTATCAAGTTAGTTGTGTAGTATCGATGGTGATAATAATTCTCATATTGTTACAACGCATATACGGAACAATATGTACCTCCACCGTGATAAGGACAAACCATGGTTACTCAAAACAAGTTGAAGAAGCTGGTTTTAGCTTTAGGTTTAATTGCCGCATCAAGTGCAGTAATGGCAACAACAGACACCTCCAAACCTAATATTCTAGCTATTTGGGGCGATGATATCGGCCCATTTAATATTAGCGCTTATAACCGCGGTATTATGGGTTATAAAACCCCTAATATTGACCGCATAGCCAATGAAGGTATTTTATTTACCGACTCATATGGCGATCAAAGTTGTACCGCAGGCCGTGCTGGGTTTATTACCGGCCAACACCCTATGCGTACCGGTTTAACAAAAGTTGGTTTACCTGGCGCAAAAGACGGCTTGAGTAAAAAAGATCCTACCATTGCAGAGTTACTAAAACCCCATGGTTATATGACCGGACAATTTGGTAAAAATCACTTGGGCGACCAAGATGAACATTTGCCCACTAACCATGGTTTTGATGAGTTTTTTGGTAACCTTTACCATTTAAATGCCGAAGATGAACCAGAACATCCAGATTATCCAAAAGACCCTGCGTTTAAAAAACGTTTCGGCCCGCGGGGTGCTATTCATTCATTTGCCGATGGTAAAATCAATGATACCGGTCCCGTCACTAAAAAGCGTATGGAACCCATTGATGAAGAATTTTTAGGTGCTGCATTAAAGTTCATCGATAAAGCCCATGCCGCTAAAAAACCTTTCTTTGTCTGGTTTAACTCAACCCGCATGCATGTTTGGACGCGTTTAAAACCGGCATCTGAAGGTGTTACCGGCCAAGGTTTATATGCCGATGGTATGGTTGAACATGATGGTCATGTCGGTCA